>NZ_JBXAYC010000004.1:0-152407 GCF_056782095.1 Dellaglioa sp. CoH-56-MRSF-13
GGACATACAAAAATCCCTCCATGATTATCGGATGAAATTATATTATTTCATCTGACAACCATAAAGGGATTATTACAAAGCTTTAAAAACTCAGTGGCGCCTTTTTCACAAACAAGAAACAGAACTAGAAAGTTCAAAATCTGTTTATTTTTTTAGTACGAAAGAATATATGACGCAACAGAATGTTGTTGATTTAGGATTAGAACAAAGTTCTAACTTCAAAAAAGTCTATGAAACATATCAAGATATTTTATTAGCTATCAATAAAGCCGACACTTCTAATTTAACTCAGTTATTAGAAGACTATCAACCTAATAACAGTGAAATGGATACTGTAATAACCACTTTTAAAAAGAATCAGCATTATATTAAAAATAGTTTATCTTCACCATATTCAAATGGCCCTATAGAGGGACTTAACCGAAAAATTAAAACACTTAAACGTAGCTGTTACGGTTTCAGAAACTGGCATCATCTATTTGAAAGAATTTTATTAATTCATAACTAAAAAAAGGAAATCCTTTTGGATTTCCCTTAATTAAATTAGACGTTTATCGTCTCACCAACACTATTTGACGCAGACCCAAAAATAAGAAGCCCTACAAACCATAGTTTGTAGGGCTTCTTAAGTATTTTACATATTTTTAATTAATTGTCTTGCAATATACGTTGCATAATACTTTGAACCATCGGGATCTGGATGAACATTATCATCATAAAACCACTCTGTATGATCCTTACTATATGAATACCAATCAATTATATGCAAATTTGAATATTTTTTCTTTTGTGTCTCCAACATGCTATTAACGGTACCTTCCCAACGCCTTGTTGGGACATGTACATTAATCCAGTAAACTTGTTTCCCCGAACCAACTGCACTCATAATATCGTCAAACTGATCGGTTGTAAATGGACTATTTGTCCCTAAACCAATAACAACGTTATCTTGAAGTTTACCTTGCTTAGCCAACAACCTAATATCATCAGCAGCTGTATATACCTGACGACCGACTTTTGCATCAACATACATATGTGGGAAATCATCTTGTAATATGTTTTCTCCATCTGCCAATACAGAATCACCAATTGCCGTTGCATATACGCTTGAGGCTT
Source organism: Dellaglioa sp. CoH-56-MRSF-13 (assembly GCF_056782095.1). The sequence goes on from NZ_JBXAYC010000004.1 coordinate 1,117, forward strand.
TTTTTGTCTCAGCCTTTGTTAATGATGTTGGGCTTTGTTTTTCAGCAACTACTTTTGAAGAACTAGTTTTAGAAGCACTTTTGCTACTTGATTGTTTTTTCTTAGAACTAGACGAGCTCGGTTTTTTTAATGCGTCAGCATTCTTTTTATCAGCTACTTTAGCATTCTCACTAATAGTATTCTGTAAAGCATTCACTCCAGTAATTGAAAGACTTGGTCCGTTAATTATTCCAAACAACGCTATACCAATTATTAATGCACCCACAATAATAGAAAATTTTTGACGAGTTTTTTTAATATCCTTTGTAAAGGTTTCTTTAATAAATGTAAATGTTTGTTTATAATTAAATCTTTGTAGAGGTCTTTCTAAGAATCGATATGACAAATCACTCACTAATAAAATGATAGATATTTCAATTAGCGCGTTTAGCCATGGATGATCACCTATACTCTGAATCTTTGACTCATAGAATACCATTATTGGAAATTGATATAGGTAAATGCCATAACTTCTCTTACCAACCCAAGTAAAAACAGGATTTGTCATAATTTTGTTCATATCCGCTCCAGGATGTGCAATTGTAGCTACAAAAATCATAACTAAAACTGAAAAGAAAAACATCCCTCCACGATAAACAAGCGAACTTTGATCTGACATAGTCAAAAACAAACTAATAATTGTTATGAGCGATACTATACCTAACGCATCTAAAACAAATCGGCCTTTTTTTGAAATTTCCTTTTTTAAAGAACTGCTTGGCCAAATAAATGAAAGTGCTGACCCCAATAAAATTGAAAACATTCTTGTATCCGTTCCATAATAGACACGACTTGGATCAGATCCTGCTTTATACAAGAAGGCCATCGCTAATGCGGAAATAAAAGCTAAGATAAAGATAAGATTAAAAATCCGTTCTTTTCGTTTTAAAAACACAATTAGCAACGCCACTATAATAGGCCAGAAAAAATAGTACTGACCTTCAATTGATAGCGACCAAAGATGCGTAAATGGTGATGGCGTCCCGAAATGATCAAAATATGATTCTTTGTGCAAAACTTGAAACCAATTATAAACATATAACAAATTTGATGCGAAAATTTCTTGAATATTTTTCAATAACTCTCTTTGAAATAGTGTTATATAGGCAATAGTTGCAATCAACATCGTCAATAACGCTGGATAAAGTCGTCGAACCCGTCGAATATAAAAGCCTAGAACATCAATTTTTTTATTTTGTTCCCATTCCTGATTAAGTAAATCAGTAATCAAGTAACCCGATACAACAAAAAATATCGGTACACCTAAGTATCCACCTTGTAGACTAGATGGCACGAGGTGATAAAGGATAACCCCAATAACAGCCAATGTCCTCACGCCATCAAAGCCAGTAATATATCTGGCTTTTTTTAATCTTTTTTTCTTATCCATCTTGTTCCGTTCTCCTCTTATCTTATATAAATTACCCTTTTATTTGCTGATAGCGTAACCGTAAATTATTAATATTCCGAATTATTCAACGAACTCAAATGAGAATTTATCAATTCTCACTATATCCCCACTTTTAGCACCACGTTCACGTAAAGCATCATCGACACCCATACCACGAAGTTGACGTGCAAAACGCATCAAACTTTCGTCTCGGTCCATATTTGTCATTTGGTATAGACGTTCTAATTTTTCTCCAGAAAGAACCCAAGTTAAATCTTCATCCCTATTAATAACAAAATCAGGTGCAGATTTTTCTTGTTCTTTTTCGAAATCATAGATTTTTTGTTGTGCTTCTTGTTCTTTCAAGTTTAGTGCTGGGAACATTGGTGTTTCTTCCAATAAATCACCAGCTACATTCATTAAGGTTTGTAGTCCCTCACGAGTAATAGAAGAAGTAGAAAATACACGAGGTGTTTCTTCCACTGTAGAATCTTCTGCCAATTGTTTTTTAAATGCTTCTAACTGTTCTGCAGCCCCTGGCATATCCATCTTACTTGCCACAATTAATTGCGGACGTTCAAGTAATTCAGGGTCATAATTTTTTAATTCTTTATTAATCTTAAGATAGTCGTCAAACGGATCACGACCTTCTTCAGGATTCATATCAACTAAATGAAGAATAACACGTGTCCGCTCAATATGACGTAAAAATTGAATTCCTAATCCAACGCCAACTGAAGCCCCTTCAATCAATCCGGGTAAATCAGCAATAACAAAATCACGGTTATCATCTAAACGAACCATCCCTAAATTAGGTGATAACGTTGTAAAATGATAATCTGCAATTTTAGGTTTGGCACTTGTCACAACTGAAAGAAGCGTTGACTTACCGACAGATGGAAATCCAACTAACCCAACATCAGCTAAAACTTTTAATTCAAGTTGAATTTTACGTTCTACTCCAGGTTCACCATTTTCAGAAATTTCTGGAGCTGGATTTTTAGGACTAGCAAATCTAATATTGCCACGACCACCTCGACCACCCTTGGCAACAACAGCATAATCTCCTTTATGAACGAGATCAGCGATTACTGCTCCTGTTTCAGCATCTTTAATTGTTGTTCCTTCTGGTACTTGAACTCTTTTATCAGGTGCACCATGTCCGTGCATCCCTTTAATCATTCCTTTTTCACCAGATTCAGCTCTAAAATGTTTACTGTATCTAAAATCCATTAAAGTTCTTAATCCTTCATCTACTTCAAATACAATACTACCACCACGGCCACCATCACCACCGGCTGGTCCACCATTAGGTACATATTTTTCTCGACGGAACGCTACCATCCCGTCGCCACCTTTACCTGCTTTTATTTCAATTGTAACTTGATCTATAAACATACGATCACCTATTCTTTCCGTTGACTACTAACTTACTATTTTAAAGAAGAAAAAGTCATTTGTCTATGTATTTACTTAACTCTTTTAAAAATTCAAGCCAATTTCTCATATTTCAAATTTTTTTGGTATTTTTGAATGTTTTTGGTTGATTTTGAATGTTTTTGGTGGTATTTTATTTATAAGGAGTTGAGAAAGTGCTTACAATTGAAAGGTGCCAATATATTATTTCTGAAATTGACAAACATGGTTATATTAAGTTACAAGATATTTGTCATAAATTAAATGTCTCAGAATCAACTGTTCGACGCGATTTACAGCAGCTTGAAACTGATGGTGAATTAGTAAGAGTTCATGGTGGTGCACAAAGCATCCAATCATTAAAAGTTGAAGCAAATTTAGAAGAAAAATTTTCATTAAATACGCCAAATAAAATAGCAGTTGCTAAAGCTGCTGCAAATTTAATCAAACCTAATAATGTGATTTTTCTTGATGCTGGTAGTACAACTTTCGCAATGATTCCCTATCTTAAGTTAGTTAACAATCTAACTGTTGTTACAAACGGTGTTAATCATGCACTTTCTCTTTCTGAAAATGATATTAGAACAATCGTCATCGGTGGTCAAGTTAAAGCTAATACAAAGGCTATTGTGGGAGCTGATAGTATTAAATCAATCAAGAACCTTCAATTTGATTTAGTCTTTCTCGGTATTAATTCAATTAACAATAAATTTGGATTTAGCACACCAGATCCTGAAGAAGCCGCAGTTAAACTGGCCGCAATTCATCAAAGTCGACAAACTTATGTTTTAGCCGACAAATCAAAATTTAACCAAGTTTCATTCATTAAAGTTGCAGATCTTAATCAGGCTACAATTATCACTGATAAATTGCCGGTAACTGATTCTGAAAATTATAAAACACAAACAAAAATTTTGGAGGTACAACAATGATTTACACAGTAACTTTAAATCCTTCTATTGATTACATCGTTCAACTAGATAAGTTAACGCTTGGCGAAGTTAATCGGATGGATTATGATACAAAATTACCAGGTGGTAAAGGTATAAACGTTTCCCGAATTTTAAATGAATTGAATCAACCTAATAAAGCACTTGGTTTTATTGGTGGATTCACAGGTGAATTTATTAAGTCAGCTATGATAGCTAATCACCTAGATACTCAATTTACAAAAATAAAAGCTGATTCTAGAATTAATATTAAAATAAAAGCTGACCAAGAAACCGAAATAAATGGTAAGGGTCCTCTAATATCAGATGATGAACTTAAACTATTCAATGAGCAATTTGAAACATTGACGTCTGATGATACTGTCATTTTAGCTGGTAGTTTAGTTCCTAACCTATCTCAAGATTTTTATTATGAATTAATTAAAGTAATTCGTTCTAAAGGCGCACAATTTGTTATTGATACAACTGGTGAAGCACTATTGAAAACAATTAGTGAAAAACCTCTCGTCGTGAAACCAAATCACCATGAATTAGCCGAATTATTCAATGTTACTTTAAACGGTATCAACGATATTGTGAAATATGGTCAAAAATTATTAGAATTAGGTGCACAACATGTTTTAATTTCAATGGCTGGCGATGGCGGCCTATTGATTACTAAAGATGCTGTTTACCAAAGTAATGCGCCTAAAGGGACTGTTATTAATTCAGTTGGTGCTGGCGATTCAATGATTGCTGGTTTTACAGGTACCTTTGCAAAAACTAATGATCCTATTGAAAGTTTTAAATATGGACTAGCTTGTGGCTCCGCAACTGCATTTTCTGAAGATATTGCAACTATTGAAAAAATTAACGAAATTTTACCACAAATTGATATTAAGAAAATCTAACTATTATAAAAGGAGTTTTACACTATGGACTTAAATGAATTATTACTTAAAGATGTCATGATTATGGATCTTCAAGCAACAACAAAAGCCGAAGCAATTGATGAAATGGTACATAAATACTTTGAGGCTGGCGTGATTGATGATGAGGAACTTTACAAACAAGACATTCTAAAACGTGAAGCACAATCAACTACTGGTATCGGTGAAGGTATTGCCATGCCACATGCAAAAAATAAAGCTGTTAAACGTGCTACTGTCCTATTTGCTAAAAGTAAAGCAGGACTTGACTATGATTCACTTGATGGTCAACCTACATTTTTATTTTTCATGATTGCTGCTCCTGAAGGTGCAAACGATGCCCATTTACAAGCATTAGCTGCTTTATCAAGTCTATTAATTAATCCCGATTTAGTTGATAAATTAAAAACAGTCACAACTCCAGATGAGGTTCAAGCTGCCTTCACTGCCGCTGAAAATGAAAAAGAAGCAAAAGAAGCTGCTGCACAACTTGCTGCTAAAAACACTGATGTTAAACCATCAGGTAATCCATACGTGGTCGCTGTAACAGCCTGCCCTACTGGTATCGCTCATACTTATATGGCTGAAGCTGCCCTCATCAAACAAGCTGAAGAGATGGGCGTTGACATTAAAGTTGAAACAAATGGCTCAGAAGGTATTAAGCATCGTTTAACTGACGAAGAAATTAAACGTGCGTCTGGTGTCATTGTCGCCGCTGATAAAAAAGTTGCTATGGATCGTTTCGATGGCAAACCTTTAATTAACCGTCCTGTTACCGATGGTATTAAAAAAGCCGAAGAATTGATTACTGCCGCAGTAAACGGAAAAGCACCTATTTATCATGCTAAAGGAACCGACGCTGCTGAAAATGATGAAGAAACCTCTGGTAGTGTTTGGAATGAAATTTATAAGAACTTAATGAACGGTGTATCACACATGTTACCATTTGTTGTTGGTGGCGGTATCTTAATGGCACTCTCATTCATCGTTGAACAATACGTTCCCGGTGGCTCAAGTTCACAAACTTTTATCTTCTTAAATGGAATTGGTAATTATGCATTTGCTTTCTTAGTACCTATCTTAGCCGGTTTTATTGCTATGAGTATTGGTGATCGTCCTGCCCTTATGCCTGGTATTGTTGGTGGTTACATGGCTAACTTTGCTGCCGCAAATGTTATTAAAACTGAATCTGTTTCTGGTTTCTTAGGTGGTTTAGCAGCTGGTTTTATTGCCGGTTATGTTATTGTCGGTCTTAAAAAACTCTTTAAAAACTTACCAAAATCACTAGATGGGATGAAACCTATCCTAATCTACCCTATTTTATCCTTATTAATTGTCGGCGCGATTATGTTCTTTATGGTTAATCCTATCTTCGCACAAATTAATCATGTCTTGTCAGATTTCTTAACTCATATGGGAACAGCCAATGCCGTCTTAATCGGTACAATTCTTGCTGCTATGATGGCTATCGATATGGGTGGTCCATTTAACAAAGCAGCTTATACATTCTCAATTGGTGTCTTCACTTCTACTGGTGATGGTAAAATGATGGCTGCTGTTATGGTTGGTGGTATGATTCCTCCACTTGCAATAGCTATTGCATCAACATTCTGGAAAAATAAATTTTCTGAAGATGAAAGAAAAGCCGGTTTGTCAAACTACATTCTTGGTATTTCATTTATTACTGAAGGTGCTATTCCTTACGCAGCAGCAGATCCATTACACGTCATTACATCAAGTGTAATTGGTGCTGCAATCGGTGGTGGTTTAAGTCAATTCTGGAACGTCTCTGTTCCTGCACCTCATGGTGGTCTTTGGGTAATTGCCTTAGCTACAAATAAAACGTTCTACTTACTTTCTGTTTTAATTGGTGCTGCAGTTGCAGGGATTATCCTCGGTATCTGGCGTCCAGTTGCAAAAGAAAATAAGAAATAATTCGTTTAACTTTGAAGAGCTATCAGGATAATACCTGATAGCTCTTCTTTATTTTAAAATAAAAAGGAGTCCTTAATGACATAAATCTCTGTCATTAAGGACTCCTTTTGTAAATTTATAATGATAATTTTATTGTTTGTGCGACTGTCTTTGAAATACCTAATCCTTGTAACTCTTCCATTGAAGCGTCTTTAATATGTTTCATCGACCCAAATTCTTTTAACAATTTCGTTTTGGTTTTTGGCCCAACACCCTGGATAGAATCTAAACGAGAACTAAGTGAGTTCTTTGAATGAACTTGACGATGAAAGGTAATGGCAAATCGATGGACTTCATCTTGAATCCTTTGTAAAAGGTAAAACCCTTCACTCTTTGGATCCAATGATAGTCTTTGATCAGCATCACCAAACATTAAATCAGATGTTTTATGCTTGTTATTTTTAACCATCCCCGCTACTGGAATCATTAAATCTAATTCATTACTTAAAACGTCTTTTGCAGCTTCTATTTGTATTTCAGCACCATCCATTAAAATTAAATCTGGCATAGGCTTACCTTCCTTCAAAAGACGTGTATAACGTCGGCGAACAACTTCACGTGTACTTGCTGCTTCATCCGCATGATCAACTGTATTCAACTTATATTTGCGATATTCGCTCTTCTCAGGTTTACCATCAATAAAACTAACCATGGCTGATACCAGATCAGTCCCTTGTATATGTGAGTGATCAAAAGATTCTATTCGATGACCTTCTGGAATCCCCATAGCGTCTGTAATTTCTTTCATGGCACCAGTTGTTTTGCGCCCATCTAATTCTAGTAATCTGAATTTTTCTTCAAGAACTAAGCGAGCATTTTTTTTAGCTAATTTTAAAAGTTCACTTTTTTGCCCACGTTGTGGTGTCCGAATTGGTACTTGTAAGATATCAGATAAGATATCTGTATCAATTCCTGCTGGAACTAATATTTCTTTTGGTAACACATTATTTTTTCGATTATAAAACTGAAGGATAAAAGTTGCCATTTCTTCTTCAGCCGTTGTTACAATTGGAAAAAGTCTTTTTTCTCGCTTCATTAATCGTGCTTGCCTAATAAAGAAAACTTGAATTGACAACCAACCTTTATCCAGATAGAAATTAAACAAATCTCTAGGTGTATTATCATTTGAAATGATTTTTTGTTTTTCAACAGTAACTTCAATAAAATGAATTTGATCACGTAATTCAGCGGCACGTTCAAATAACATTTCATCCGCTGCCTTACTCATTTCTTTTTTTAGTTTTTGTTTTGCTACAATCACATTACCATTTAAAAATGATTTGATTTTTTTTATTTGAGCCTCATATTTTTCATGCGGAACTTCTTTAAAACAAGAGCCTAAACATTGCCCCATATGATAATACAAACATGGTCGCTTCTGAAATCCATTGCATCTTCTTAAAGGATAAACTTTTTGTAAAAACTGCAATGTTTCCTGAGCTGCATAAACATTTGGATAAGGACCAAAATAAAATCCACCGTCCTTATTAACCTGACTAACGATTTGCATCATTGGGTCTTTTTCATTTGTAATTTTAATATATGGATATCCAGTACCTTTCTTTAATTTTATATTATAATACGGCTGATGTTTTTGAATTAAAGTAATTTCCAACAGAAATGCTTCTTTATCAGTGGATGTAATAATTGTTTCAAAATCAACAATTTGAGAAACCAATTTAGCTGTTTTTCCATCATGCGCACTTTTGAAGTAAGAACGCACCCGATTTTTTAAATTTTTTGCTTTCCCAACATAAATAATCTGACTATTTAAATTTTTCATGATATAGCATCCTGGTAATGCTGGTAATAATGCTAATTTATTTTCGATATGCTCTGAAGCCAATCGAGGCACCTTCTTTACGTTAATATATGCTTTAATTATACCCCGAACAAGCGTTTGAATAAAGAAAATAGATTCCAAATAGACGGGAGTCTATCTGAAATCTATTTTTTTACAATATCTTTGATAAAAAATCTTGCGCACGTTCTGACGTCGGATGATCAAAAACATCTTCTGGACGTCCTTTTTCTTGAATATATCCTTGATCCATGAACCAAATTTGATCTGCTACTTCTCTAGCAAAACCCATTTCATGTGTCACAACTACCATCGTCATTCCGTCACTAGCCAACGTTTTCATAACTTTAAGTACTTCTCCGACCATTTCAGGATCTAATGCTGAAGTTGGCTCATCGAATAAGAGTACTTCTGGATCCATGGCTAATGCTCTGGCAATCGCAACTCGTTGCTTTTGACCACCAGATAAACTATCTGGATATTGTAGTGCCTTATCTGCTAATCCAACTTTTTCTAATAAATTGGTAGCTATATCAGCTGACTCTTTATCTGATATATTTTTAACTTTCATGGGAGCCAATTTTATATTCTCAATTACATTCATATTTGGAAACAAATTAAAACCTTGAAAAACCATCCCCATTTTTTCTCTCAATTGATTTAAGTCTTTTTCATTTAAACTTGTTAAATTTTCACCTTCGAATAAAATATCCCCTGATGTAGGAACTTCAAGTAGATTCAGACAACGTAAAAAGGTACTTTTACCAGATCCTGATGGTCCAATCACACAGATAACCTGTCCTTTATCAACTGATTCAGAAATATCTTTTAAAACATCATTTTTTCCAAAGGATTTTCTTAATTTATTAACTTCAATAATTTTAGACATGCTTCATCTTCCCTTCAAAGTAATTTAATAATTTAGATAAGCTAAATGTTAAAACAAAGTAAATTAACATTGCAACAAAGATAGGCGCAATACCTTTATAAGTAGCTGATTGAACCATTTTCATCTGATAAATTAAATCAGTCACACCAATAATAGAAACAATTGAACTTTCTTTTATTAATGTTATAAATTCATTTCCCAGAGCTGGCCAAATATTTTTTAGTGCTTGTGGAATAATAACAGACTGATACGTCTCTTTCTGTGAAAGCCCCAAACTTCTTGCTGCTTCCATTTGTCCATCATCAACAGAAGAGATTCCCGATCGTATTACTTCAGCTATATATGCGCCTGAATTAAGCGATACAGCAATAATACCTGCAATTAGCGCTGGAATATTTACTAACATTCCAATACCGAAGTACACAAACATCACTTGAATCATTAGAGGCGTTCCACGAACAAATTCAATGTAGGATACTGCAATTACTTTAATCACTTTATTTTTGCCCAAACGCATGAGTGCTAGCAACGTTCCTAATATAACACCAACAATAACTGAAACCGCCGTTATTAATAAAGTATAACCAATTCCTTTGGCAAAATATTTCCAATAGTGAATCATTGTGTTATCCGATGTATTTTTTGTTAAATAATTACTAGCCTCAGGTAAATATGTCGTATTTATTAAATTTTTCTTTTTAATTTCTTTAATAGACTTATTTACAGCTGCCACCAAAGTATCGGAATTCTTTGCAAATCCGGCTGCAGCTCCCCTTGCATCAGGCGCTGAGATAAATCCAGGATTAACAACTGCTAATGAACTATCATTTTGTGCGTATGCTTTAGCAGTTGGTTCTTCCATGGCAACACCCGCTACCTTACCACTTTTAAGCGCTAAAATTAAATCGGTTACTTTAGCCAACCCTTTAATATTCACATTTTTTATTTGTTCTTTACTCATTGTATATTGAAGCGATCCAGTTTGAGCCCCAACTGATAGCCCAGAAAAATCATTTAAAGTCTTATATTTATCTTCATCAGTCTTATTAACCAACATCATTTGTTTTCCATTGTAATAAACATCTGAAAAATCAATACTTTTTTTACGATCATCCGACGGATTCATACCTGAAATAACCATATCAATTTTATTAGTTTCTAAGCCAACAAGTAATGAGTCAAAATCCATTTTCTTAATTACTAACTTAACTCCAATGTCTTTAGCAATTTTTTGTGCAATTGAAATATCAAATCCAACGATTTTATCATCGCCATTAACTGTTGTTTGAAATTCATAGGGTGGATAATCTGGACTTGTTCCAAGTACTAACGTTCCCTTATCCTTAACATTCTGTAAAGAGTTACCAGTTGCAGCACTTACTTGATTACTACCAACTAACATCATGAAAAATGCGATTAATATACCTATAAACCATTTTTTATTTATTTGCATCAATTTACTCCTCTTTTTTAATTTCTCTTATTAGTGAATAAATCGATTATATGCTACAAAGATTTTTTATGCAATTAAATACATATAATAAATGACTTTATACATATAAAAGTTATTTAAAGCGCTTTTTATGCATTAATCAGTTGTCTTGTATTCATTTTAATAAACTGTTATTCTATATTTACATAAGGAGGCTACAATTATGAGCTTAAAAATCCAACGCCAAGATAACTTGGAAAGTTTATTTGATAAATTTGCACTTGACCCTAAAGATCCTGCTAAAGTTGAACTTAAGTCTTCAGAAACGGAAGAGAAGCCTAGTTCTGATGTTAAAGAATCGAAACCTAAAAAATAAAAAAATTCAGATAAGTTATAAACTTATCTGAATTTTTTTATTTTTTAAATCCATCTGGGTAACGTTTATTTAATTTTAAAATATTATCTCTTGCAACATCATCAAATTCAATATCGGCCCATTCAGCAATTTGGGATAAATACCAAAGTACATCTCCCATTTCTTTAGTTAATTTCACTTTATCTAATTCTCGACCTTTAAAAGTATAATCTTTAATTAAATCAACTAATTGTCCACCTTCAGCCGCAACACCTAATGCACAATTTGTTAAAACTTGTTCAGTTCCATATAATGTGCGATTTGCTGCTTCTTGATATTCATTAAATTCCATTTTTTTCTCCTAGTTCTGTATGACTTTCAATCCATTGCCAAATCTCTTCTTTTCCAGATTTGTCTTGAGCCGAAAATAAAACAAAATCATCTTCAGGTGTCAAAGACAATGAACGTCTTATGATACTCTCATGTTGATTCCACTTACCACGAGAAATTTTGTCGCTCTTTGTCGCAACAACCAATACAGGAATATCGTAATAGTGAAGAAAATCAACCATTTGAACATCTAATTTTGTTGGCTCATGTCGAGCATCAACTAATGAAATGACCCCTCTTAAAGAAGTACGTTCTGCTAAATAGGTTTCAATCATTTGTCCCCACTTTGCACGTTCTGTTTTTGACACTTTTGCATATCCATATCCTGGAACATCTACGAAAAATAATTTTTGTTCCACGTTATAAAAGTTCAATGTTTGCGTTTTTCCAGGCTGACTAGAAGTTCTCGCATAACTTTTACGATTTATTAACGTATTTATTAATGATGATTTTCCAACATTAGAACGTCCTGACAGTGCAATCTCAGGAATACCATCTGTTGGATACTGTGCTGGTGCAACGGCACTCATAACAAGTTCAACATTATGAACATCCATATTAAACACCTTCCTTTCAATACTCAAACCATTTTACCATATAAAAATGTGTTAATGTAACTTAATCTGAATCAAAAAGCTTTACAACATGAATTAAATAATTCGATGTTGTAAAGCTTTTATTTTGTTGCTGCCGTTTGGATAATCCAAATTATTTGTACTTCCGAATATGTTACCACATGCGTTGTCAAAATCTGAATTAAAGTATTGGGCCAATAAAATAAATATTCCCCACTACTATCTTTAGCATTTGCTGTTATATTAGTTGAATCTCCAGAAATTAGATCACCATAAGTTCTTGGCATATTCTTTAATCCAGACTGTAACTTTGGCCGAAATAAGTCAACATGTACAATATCGTTTGACTTATATTGTAGCCTACCTTTCAATTGCCATGATGGTGTCAATCCATCAGTTGCGATTATTTGCAAATAAGGTGATTCTCTATTATTACTATCAGAATAAATTGCAAATTCTGAATTATTTTTCTTAACATATTTGTTAACCGTATTAGGTAACGTACTGTACCCATACGTTATGTCTGCAGACACACTTTTAAGTGTCACGAGCATACTGAAAAATAAAATAAATAATAATATTAAATACTTACTTATCAGCTTTTTTCTTATCAACATATCTTTTAATAAGGAAAAAGATTAGTATCACTAGGATTGCGAGACCAAGACCTAAAGCAACATACCATAGCGGATTTGTTGCTTTTTGTGGATCTCCAATAGCATCTTTGTTGTACTTACTTGCATCATCATTTGTAATTGTGAAGTTTTTATTGAATTTCCAAGTGTTTTTACCACTTGTTGCTACAGCCTTTAATGTGTAGTCTCCAGCTTCTAATTGACCCTTGTCATAAAGCATTGGGAATTTGAAATTTGAATTAGGAGCCATTGATAGGTTCTTTAATGTTGTATTTTCTAAAACATCTGTTGAACCCTTTTTCATAATTTCAGATTTAATTGTTAATTTAGGAATAATTACGGCTTTATCGTTTTGGAATACAGGGAATACACCTTTACGATAGTTTCTCATACCAGCTTTAACTGATAATAAATTCATATTTGGTTCAACCGTCTTCTTCTCTAAAATTTTAATTCCAATTGCATATGAATATGCATTTGAAATTGAAATCCCTTTTTTATTACTTGTTTCTTTAGTTGAATTATCAACTTTTTCAAAATACCAGCTACCTAACAAAACACCGTTGAAACTATCTTTTGGCATAGTAATTGTAGCCTTAACGATTTTACTTCCTTTAGCAGGAACTGTTACGACACTACCTGAATCTAACTTAGTAAGTGAAGCTAAAGGATATTTCATTGATTTATCAATATTCTTTTTTGCTAATTCTTTTGCATATTCAAGCTGACCATTATCATTTGTAGATGCTGTATAAACAGCATTACGAATTTTTAATGCTTTGTCTGATGAATTAAAGATTTTAACTGAAATCGTTTCTTTTTCCTTAGCATCCAATTTCAAATCAAAGTATGATTGTTTCAAACTAGCTTTAACTTGTTTATCAGATTGAATACTTTGAACACTGTACCCAATATTATTTGCAGGAGCCTTAGCTTCAACAGACTTATTGAATAACCCAAGTCCACCCAACAATACCCCAGAAAATCCGAACAAAATCGCTTTTTTTATTGTTTTATTCATGACGTCCACCCTTTATTATTTATTAAAATTATTAACCTTAAATTCATTATACTACATTTATATTCATTACTATGTCTTTTTTTTAGAGTGTACTCACTATATTTGACAGTCTTTAAATGACTATACTCTAACAAGACTTTAAGATGCTGCTTTCTTGCTCCCTTTAATTATTACAGGACCATCAGTTTGATCAACTGTTGCTTTAGTGATAATTACGCGCTCGATGTCTTCTTGGCTTGGAATATCAAACATAACATCACGCATTGTTTCTTCAATAATAGATCGCAAACCTCGTGCCCCAGTATCTCGCTTAATAGCAAGTTCGGCAACTCGTGACAATGCCTCAGGTTCGAATTCAAGCGTCACACCATCTAATTCAACAAGTTTTGTATATTGTTTAACCAATGCATTTTTAGGTTCCGTTAAAATTCGAACTAAATCTTCTTCTTTTAATTCTTCTAAAGCTGTCATAATTGGTAAACGACCAACAAATTCAGGAATTAATCCAAATTTTAATAAATCTTCTGGAATAATTTGTTGCATAACACTATTTTGTTCATCAATAGTTTCAGAATTGGATTCAGCACCGAAACCAATCGTTTTATCGCCTAATCGATTTTTGACCATTGTTTCAATTCCAGCAAATGCCCCACCAACAATAAATAAAATATTCTTAGTATCTATTTGAATTAATTCTTGTTGTGGGTGTTTACGTCCACCTTGAGGCGGAACACTTGCAATAGTACCTTCAAGAATCTTTAAAAGTGCCTGTTGAACACCCTCACCTGATACATCACGTGTGATTGAAACATTCTCACTCTTCTTAGCAATTTTATCGATTTCATCAATGTAGATAATTCCTTTTTCAGCTTTTGCAACATCATAATCTGCACTTTGCAATAATTTTAAAAGGATATTTTCAACATCTTCACCAACATATCCAGCCTCAGTTAAAGTAGTGGCATCTGCAATAGCAAATGGTACGTTTAAAATTTTAGCTAAACTTTGTGCTAAATATGTCTTACCTGATCCCGTAGGACCAACTAAACAAATATTACTTTTTTGTAATTCTGTTTCGTCATTATCTTCGTCAACTTCAAGCATATGATTAACTCGTTTATAATGATTATAAACCGCAACTGACAACGTTTTTTTAGATTGATCTTGCCCAATTACATAATCATTCAATTTATTCATAATTGCTTGTGGTTTTAATACAAGTAATGGTTCAGAATCCATTTGTTCCCTGAATTCCTCGTCGATAATTTCCTTACATAAATCAACACATTCATTACAAATATAAACACCAGGTCCAGCAACGATTTTCATTACTTGATCTTGTGACTTACCGCAAAAAGAACAATTTACGGGTCCGCCTTCTTCAGTATTTTCGAACATTTTACCACCTCGTATTTTTCTTCTCATCTTTTACTTTATGCATACCTATAGTACCAAATAAAGCAATATTTCGCGAATATTTACGTTCAAATGTATTTAACAAAAAAGATTGAAGCTAATAAACTCGCTTCAATCTCATTCATTCAAAATGATTAATCAAAATATCCGATTAATTATTTATTTTTTCATTTTTGCTTCTTCAACTGCTGAGTCAGCTAACTCGTCAACAACTTTCTTGATAGCAATATCATGTTTTACCATATCGTCTGAAAGAGCAGAACGAACTGCTTCTTCTTCCATACCATATTGTTCTGCTAAGTTTGATATTTCAGATGAAACTTCTTCTTCAGAAGGTTCAATTTTTTCAGCGGCAACGATAGCTTCTAACACAAGATTTGTTTTAACACGACGTTCTGCGCCTTCTTCAAATTGTTTGTGTAAATCGTCTTCACTTGTTCCTGTTAATTGGAAGTACATCTTTGTGTCAATTCCTTGTTGTTGCATATTTGCAAGGTATTGATCCATTTGGCGATGAACATCTTCTTCAATCATTGAATTAGGAATTTCATCAACTTTAGCATTATCAACTGCTAATTCAATTGCTGCATCTTGAATTGCTTCCTTAGCTGCAGCTTCTTTTGTTTCTTTAATTTGATCTTTTGTTTTTGCTTGTAATTCTTCAAGCGTATTAACTTCTTCATCAACATCTTTAGCAAATTCATCATCCATTTCTGGAAGTTCTTTGCCTTTGACTTCATGAACTTTAACAGCAAATACTGCTTCTTTACCACGTAAGTCTTCAGCTTGGTAATCTTCAGGGAATGTAACTTTTACGTCAACATCCTCTCCAGCTTTATGTCCTACCAATTGGTCTTCAAATCCAGGAATAAATGAATTTGAACCTAATTCAAGAGTATAATTTTCTGATTTTCCACCATCAAATGCAACGCCATCAACTTTACCTTCAAAATCAATGATAACAGTGTCGCCAGAAATAGCTGCTTCGTCTTCTTTAAGTACAAGTTCAGCTTGTTGTTGACGTTTTGCTTCTAAACTATCTTCTACGTCTTTTTTAGTTACTCGACGTGATTGTTTAGGAACAGTTAATCCTTTATAGTCACCTAATTCAACTTCTGGTTGAAGTGTAACTTTAGCTTTAAGGACCCATGTAGAATCTTTTTCTAAACTATCAATGTTAATATCAGGTTGATCAACGGGTGATACTTTAACTTCTTCAAGTGCCTTTTCGTATGCTTCTGGCAATAGAATGTTTAAAGCATCTTCGTATAATGATTCTTCACCATACATTCTGTTAAATACTTGACGTGAAACTTTTCCTTTACGGAATCCAGGAACAGTTAAATCTTTCTTAACTTTTAAGAAAGCTTTTTCCAATCCTTCTTTAATTTTATCAGTTTCAATTTCGAATGTTATTTCTCCATTGTTTTTACCTGTTTTTTCAAATTTTGCTGACATTGTTTTCCCTCCGGTAGAACAAAAATTTTATATTCGTACTATTTATATACTTGTCTATTTTACCGTATCATTACTAGATTGTAAATGGTTATAAAAAAAAATTCGAAAAGCAAAAGCTTTCCGAATTTCTTTTTTTAATTAATTAAAAATTAATCATCAATTTCTGAAACGACTCCGGCACCAACAGTACGGCCACCTTCACGAACAGTAAATTTAAGACCTTTTTCAATAGCAACTGGGGCGATTAATGATACTGTAAATGTAACGTTATCACCAGGCATAACCATTTCTACACCTTCTGGTAATTCAATAACACCAGTAACATCAGTTGTATGGAAGAAGAATTGAGGACGGTAGTTTGAGAAGAATGGAGTATGACGTCCACCTTCTTCCTTAGAAAGGATATAAACTTCGCCTTTGAATAATTTGTGAGTTTTGATTGAACCAGGTTGTGCAAGAACTTGTCCACGTTCGATTTGTTCGCGATCAACACCACGGAGTAAAGCACCAACGTTATCGCCGGCTTCACCTTCGTCAAGTGTTTTACGGAACATTTCGATACCTGTAACTGTTGTTTTAAGAACATCTTCATGTAAACCAACAATTTCAATATCGTCTCCGACTTTAACTGTACCACGATCGATACGACCTGAAGCAACAGTTCCACGACCAGTAATTGTAAATACATCTTCAACTGGCATTAAGAATGGTTGGTCTGTAGGACGAACTGGTGTTGGGATGTATGAATCAACAGTATCCATTAATAATTCAACTTGTTTTACAGCTTCTGGATCGCCTTCAAGGGCTTTAAGAGCTGAACCACGGATAACAGGAATATCATCGCCTGGGAAATCATATTCGCTTAATAATTCACGAACTTCCATTTCTACAAGGTCTAATAATTCTTCATCATCAACCAAATCAGTTTTGTTTAAGAACACGATAAGGTAATCAACACCAACTTGGCGAGCAAGTAAGATATGTTCACGTGTTTGAGGCATAGGGCCATCAGTTGCGGCTACAACTAAGATAGCACCATCCATTTGTGCAGCACCAGTGATCATGTTTTTAACGTAATCAGCATGTCCTGGAGCATCGATATGTGCGTAATGACGTGCAGCTGTTTCGTATTCAACATGGGCAGTATTGATAGTAATACCACGTTCACGTTCTTCAGGTGCAGCATCGATTGAAGCGAAATCTGCTGCTTCACCGAAACCGTTGTCTGATAATACTTTACTAATTGCAGCTGTTAAAGTTGTCTTCCCATGATCGACATGTCCAATAGTACCAATATTAACATGGGGTTTTGTTCGTTCGTAATGTTCTTTTGCCATGAATAAGAGCCTCCTAGTGTTTTTGTAAGAATAAAACAGTTTTAGAAAATCTAACCCTGATGATTCTTTGTTTTTATTATACTACTTCTTTATTTAATAACAAAATACATTATCATCAAATAAAGAAGAATCCTTAAAATATTATATAGACTGTTTAGAGTTTTGTAAATACCTATTTAAAGAATACTGAAACTTTTTATCTCGTCTTAAAATAACCTGGTTAAATCTACGCTCATACAACTAAATCTAAGTGAAATTTTGGATTCTTTATTAGAATATCATAGATTACTGTAAACGGCTAGCTTTACCTAATCATTAATTCATAATTTCAGTTAATTCTTTCGAAAGTAATGCATTTAATTCAACCATATACGTTAAATTTTCAGTCCTTTTAAAAGTGGATTCCATACCTAACTCACTTTTTACTAATTCAATCCATTCTTTCTCAATACCCAAAAAATCACTTGCAAAAGGATAAATCATCCCCAATTTTAAATTTAACATATGATTTAAAGAATTATTCATTTGTACATCAATAGTTCCCTCATCATTTTTTGTTAATTGATTAATTGTCAGTAATACAGGTTCATTTTCATTTGCAACTAATTTTTTTACGTCAATTTTTTTCTGAGTTCCATCAACCCATAAATAGTTTATTATTTCAATATTATTAGGTATCTTTTGTACCTCTTGCAATAGACTTGATTTTATAATTGGATGTACGTCTTTATCCATAAATATTTTTTGACAAGCATCTAAGAATTCATTTTTAGGTAGTACCAGTCCACTTTGAACAATTTGTTGCTGTCCAAAAAAGTCCACTGAACCTAAGTGTGCAAATTGACGTTCATTTTGTCTAAGTTGTTTATCGAATTTTTCACGGCATTCATTTTCAGCATCCAAAACTAGTGATGTGGCAAAAGGTTGCTCTTTAACCAATTGCCAAGCTCGAATAAATTTATTGTTTTTTAACAGTATATTTAAATAAACTGCAAATTGATCCCCACGTTTTAAGTAATCGCTATAAAATTCGTCAGCGATAATTAACGCTTCTTGAAATTGAGCATCCAAAACTAGAGAATTAACCAATAATTTATTATTTTTAAAACTACGATGACCATCATAATTTTTTGTGAATAATTGTGATGCTAGTTGATAATTTTTGTCACTTACAGCCTTTTTTGCTAACTGATAATTTTGTTTCTCTTGGTCGGGAAACGGAATAATTTCTGCCATAATATCCTCTATTTATTCTAAAAAAAGGGATAACAACATTTGTGTTATCCCTTTTTGATTATTTTTCGTTATTTTTTGTTTCCGCCGGTTTAACTTCTTTAGACTTTGTTGATTTTCTATGATACTGATTAATTTCCATAATAACAGGTAAAATAACTGGACGTCGTTTTGTTTGTTCATATAGGAAATGACTCATTTTTTCACGAACATCTTGTTTTAAATGTCCCCAATCAAATTCTTTATTGTTCAAATTATCTTGTACTGTTTCTGACACAATTTCAGCACTCTTTTCAATTAAATCAAGGCTCGTTTTTGTATAAACAAATCCTCTTGATGTAATTTTAGGCTTGTTTATGATTTTTTTCTTTTTACGATCAATTGTGACGACTGCAATAAAAATACCATCTTCAGAAAGTATTTTACGATCTCTCAGTACAATATTTCCAATATCACCAACACCAATACCATCAATCATGGTATTTCCTGCTTCAACTTGCGATCCTAAATTCATTTTTCCTTCAGAATAACTTAAAACATCACCCTTACCAGTAATAAAGATATGATCATATGGCATTCCTAATGTATGTGCTAAATCAGCATGTGCCGCAAGTAATCGATATTCACCTTGAATTGGAACCAGGTATTTTGGTTTCATTAAATTGATCATTAGTTGTAAATCATTTTGACCAGCATGACCTGAAGAATTTAATTCATCAGAAATTGCTTTCACATCAGCTCCTGCTCGGTAAATGAGATCTCTTGTCTTTGCCACATTAGTTTCCATAGCTTTTGACGTTGTTGTCGTAATGAAAACAAGATCTCCTTCATGAATATTAACAGTTGAATGTTGATTTAAAGCCATTCGCTGTAATGATTTTAAAGGTTCACCCATTTTACCTGTTTCCAATATAATTAGTTGATCATCGTCATATTTGCTAATATCACTCATTGGAACAATTAAATTTTCATCAGGAAGAACTAATTTCTTCAAATCCATAGCTGTTTTAACGATTTTTTCAACATCGTGTCCTGTTAATATAACCTTTCGATGACTTTCCTTTGCAGCATTTAGTATCTGTTGTACTCGTAATATATTTGATGCCACACAGGCAACAATAATACGACCTTTTTGATATTCAAATGTTTCATTAATGTATTCGTCAATTGCACTTTCATTGACTGTTGGGAATGGGTTCTCAGCATTAGCTGAATCACTTAATAACGCTAAAACACCATTCTTACCAATCTCAGCTAAACGTCCAAAATCTGTTTGGTAAACTGGTGCCGCAGCTTGATCGAACTTAAAATCACCTGTATAAACAATCTGCCCTTCATCAGTACCTAAAACGATTCCTAATGATTCAGGAATTGAATGGGTCGTTTTAAAGAATGAAATTGTCGTTTTACCAAAATCAATCTCAGTCTGATCATTAACAACGTGAAAATCAGAAAATTTACTTGCCTTAGGATCATTTTCAATATTAATTTTTGCTAATGCAATTGTTAATTCTGATCCAAAAACAGGCACATCAAATTCACTCACAAAGTATGGTAATGCACCAATTGCATCTGCATGCCCATGTGTTAAGAAAACACCTACAATTCGTTCTTTATTTTCTCTCAAATAACTAAAATCAGGAATTACAATATCAATCCCTAATAAGCCATTTTCTGGATACATTAATCCAGAATCAAAAATAAATAGATCATCATCCACTTCAACGACATACATATTTTTACCATTTTCTCGAACGCCACCAAGTGGAATTATTTTAACTTTACTCATTACTTCACCTCTTACATATTTTATATTTTTAGTATTTTCACTAGTTGATTTATTTCATTGTCAGTTAATGCCTCTATTGGTAAACGACACCCACCTACTAAGATACCCTTGTAATTTAAAGCTGCTTTAGCTGGTCCAGGAGATGGAAGAGAAAAAAGTGCAGCCATTTTTGGCGTCAACTCTCTTTGAATATCTCCTGCAAGCTTAATATTTCCATCTTGTACAGCTTGATACATTTTAGTCATTTCAATACCAAATATATGGCTTGCAACAGAAATAACACCACTTGCTCCTAAGATTTTTGCAGTCAAACTATCCGTATCTTCACCAGTATACACCAAGAAATCATCTGGCGTTTGTTCAACAATACGACTTAAATTTTCACTACCTGTACAATCTTTAATACCAATAATATGATTATTATTAGATAACTTAACAATTGTTTCAACAGTCATAGTTACGCCTGTACGACCCGGAATATTATAAATGAAAATAGGCAATTTCGAAGCATTTGCAACTGCTTCAAAATGAGCAATCATACCTTTTTGATTAGGCTTATTATAGTATGGCACAACAACTAAAGCTGCGTCCACACCAGTAATAGCGGCTACCTCATTGGTAAAATCAATTGTCTCCATAGTATTATTTGATCCTGTACCAGCCATAATTGGAACTCTACCATTAACTATTGCCACTGTTTTTTTAATCAAATTTAATTTTTCAGAATGATTCAACGTAGGCGATTCGCCCGTAGTACCATTAACCAGGATACCTTTTGAACCTGTTAAAATTAAATGTTCAATTAATTTAATTAAGCGATCTTCATCCACTTGATTCTGATCATTAAATGGTGTGACCATAGCTGTCATTATATCTACATTTTCAAACATTCGCTTAATTCACTCCTTTCTTTTTACTTTGGAACTCTTAATAAATCTAATTCATGCAATTTTTCAGCAATTTGAACTGAATTCCATGCAGCACCTTTTAACAAATTATCCGAAACGACCCATAATTGGAAGGCATTATCCTGTTCTAAATCAGCTCTAACACGACCAACAAATGTATCTTTCTTACCAGTGGCATTAATTGCTTGTGGATATATCTGTTGTTCCGGATTATCTTGTAAAACCACACCGGGTGCATCTGCAAGAATATTTTGAATTTGTTTAACAGAAGCATCATGACTTTCAACTTCAAACCAAACAGAT
Source organism: Dellaglioa sp. CoH-56-MRSF-13 (assembly GCF_056782095.1). Next base: position 23,336 of record NZ_JBXAYC010000004.1, read on the forward strand.
TCCGAATGGCTAACAACAACTGGTACACGTACACATGTTGCAGTAACTTGAATATCTTGATTAGACATTATTTTCTTCGTTTCATGAATCATTTTCCATTCTTCATGTGTATAACCTGTGTCTTCAAAAACATCAATTTGTGGTAGTGGATTAAATGCAATTGGATAATGCTTTTTATCACCAGAAGCTGGTAAAATCTTTGCTTCCATCTCTTCGCCATCAAGATAAGCTTGTGTTTCATCTTTTAATTCTTGAATAGCTAAGTTTCCAGCACCACTAACAGCTTGCATTGTTGTAACAACAACCTTCTTTAAACCGTAATTTTTACGAATTGGTTCTAGTGCAACTACCATTTGGATAGTTGAACAATTTGGGTTAGCAATTAGTCCTTTGTGTTCATAAAGTGCCTGTTCATTAACTTCAGGAACTACTAGTGGGACATCAGGATCCATTCTAAACGCACTAGTGTTGTCTACAACAACTGCACCACGTTTAATTGCTTCAGGTGCAAACTTTTTAGATACACTACCGCCAGCAGAAAATAGAGCCAAATCAACATTCTCAAAAGAATCAGATGTTGTTTCTTCTACGATAACATCCTGACCTTTAAATTTTAATACTTGTCCTGCAGAACGTTTAGATGCCAAATATTTAATACTATTGATGGGTAAACTTGTTTCTTCTAGCATTTGAATCATTCGTGTTCCAACAGCGCCTGTAGCACCGACAACCGCAACTCTATATCCGTCCATTGAAAAAAACCTTCTTTTTCTTTATTTGAATCTCAATTATACCATAAAATTTATGAACGTTTTACATTTAACTCACTTATAGTAGACATATCTTAAATTTTAAAAATAAAAAAAGCAAAACTCTTATTAAGAGTTTTGCTTTTAGTTTTAACGACGAAGACCTAAGCGTTGGATCAATTCACGGTAACGTTGAATATCTTTGTTACGTAAATATGCTAAAAGGTTACGACGATGTCCGATTTTCTTCATCAAACCACGTTGTGAAGCGAAATCTTTTTTATGAACGCCGATATGTGCATTCAATTCAACGATATCTGCAGTAAGTACAGCGATTTGTACTTCAGCAGAACCTGTATCGCCTTCTTGACGAGCATATTCGTTCATAATTTCTGTTTTCTTTTCATTTGTAATTGCCATTAGTGTTTCCCACCTTTCTGAATCTAAATGCCTAAAACCGAGTAAGTCGTCGGTGAGACGTCAACAAACTAAGTTAAAGGTTACTTGGAACAAATCTAACCTTACTAAAATTTAGAGTATATTGCAAGTTTTTTATAACTTCTCTTATCTAATTATTACTATCAAGTAAAAATCCTTTACAAGTTTTCATTGCATTAACTAATTTGGTTAGGTATAATAATGGTTGTTGAAATATTTGTTGAGAACCAATAAGGTGATCATGATAAGTGGAGGTGACTTAAATGCCAATTATTCAATCTGCAATTAAACGTGTAAAAACGAATGAAAAAGCAAACGTTAAAAATGCTGCTCAATTAAGCACAATGCGTACTGCTGTAAAGAAGTTTGAACAAGCTAAGACTGCTGGTGCCGATAATGTAGATGCTTTATACAAAGCTGCTATTACTGCAATCGACAAAGCACATTCTAAAGGTTTGATCAAAGAAAACAAAGCTGCTCGTGATAAGTCTCGTATGGCTGCTCGTTACGCTAAATAAGTTTTCAGAAAAATACCCAGTAGATTAATAATCTACTGGGTATTTTTTATTTTATACATCTATACGATTAATTTGAAGCATAAATAATGAGAATAATCCTTCTTGATCTTGTTGTGTCGTCTTCATTGCTTTTTCTAAATCAATTAACGCTAAATAAATTTTCCTCAAATCACTTCTATTAAATTTCTTTATCTTTTGAAGTGCCAACTTAATTCGATAAGGATGCACTTTTAAAACACTAGCTAAATCTCCTTGTGAGTAACCTTTATCTTGCAAAATTTTCACTTGTAATAATAATCTAAATTGTCCCAATAATATTGCATTTATCTTAATTGGCTCTTCATTTTGTAAAATTAAATCATGATACAACGTTACTGATTTTTCAATATTATTTGAAATAACAACATCTACTAAATCAAATATATTTTGTTCTAAAGTTTTAGAAACTAAATTTTCAACAGATGATAATGTAATTCGGTGGGTTTCAAAATTATACAAAAATAACTTTGGCAATTCATTCATGATTGTTGATAATTCTGTATTGGTTCTTTCTAGAAATAATTCCAAAGCGTTTTCATCTATTTCAAATGATTTGTTAGCCATCTCTTGGGCTATAAACTGTCGCGTTGCACGCTCATTTAACGGTTGATTATCAATAACTAGACTAAATTTTTTAAGCATCTTACTAATCTTTTTACGACCATCTAATTCTTTATAAGGCGCAAATATAACTACAATACTTGTTGGTTCCGGATGAGCTAAATAAGATAAAAGACCATCAATATCGTGTTCAATTTTTCTTTTTTTAGTGTCTGACGTTAGAAAAAAAGGATTTTGAATAAAAATTAAGCGCTTATCACCAAAAAAAGGAACAGACATCGCATCATCTAATGCTTTAGCCAACGGAACCTCCTCCATATCATATTTACCTAAATTCATCGTTCTCTCTTCTTCAGGTATCAACTCAGTAAATGCTTTTTTTACATCTTCCATTAAATAAGTCTCATTACCTAAGACAAGATTTACTGGCTTCACATTTTCAAGAGATAACGTTGAAATTATTGCCTGTGAATTCATATTTATCAGCTCTTTTCATTGTTAAAAACTTCTAATTTTTCTTTATAATTTTGAAACTTGCTGATTCTTATCATACCATGCTCTGCTGTACTAACAAACGGTATTCGATATTTTTTCAAAGTATCTAATGTTTCTTGATGTGGGTGGCCATATCTATTATTCTTACCAGCAGAAATCACCGCTAACTTCGGTTTTATTTGATCAATAAATATTGGATCAGTCGCAGTTTTACTGCCATGATGACCTGTTTTAAGAATTGATATTTGTAAATTGGGATATTTTTGAATAACCTTTTTTTCACCAGCTCGGTCCAAATCGCCAGTAATAAGATAGCTATATTTCCCGATTGTTCCAAATAAAACAAGAGAATCTTCGTTTTTTCCTATACCTTGATTAAAAGGATGTAGAATCATCAATTCAGCATCCTGTTTTTTACTATTATCTGTCATAGGTATCACCATTTTAGGCGGTCGAGTAGATTCTATTTTTTTAATGAATTGTGGCAGTTGTTCCATTCCAGATGGAACAATCATTCTATCGACGTCTATTTTGGTTAATATAGACGGAAAATTACCTATATGATCTGCATCTTGATGCGTCAAATATAAATAGTCTATATGACTGATTCCTTTGCTTAATAAATAATTAGTAATAATTTTTTCACCAGAAGTTTGATACTCCTTTCTAGTTCGCCAGCTATCCATCTTAAAATGAACTTTACCGCCTGTATCTACTAATGTAATTTGCCTATTAAACGGCTTTCTTATCAATGTTGAATCCCCTTGACCAATGTCAAAAAAAACGACTTCTTGCCGAATTGGAAAATGGATCCATAGAAATACCATAACATAGAAACTAACTAATATTGCCCATCTTTTAATACACGAAGGATGTAAAAAACATGTTAAGGTGCACATGAAAAATAGCATGCACATATTTAAACTGGGTTTACCAAACGTTATCGTTAATGGTAAACGTGCTAGTTCATCAAAAAAATAAATAAACGTTTTTAATACAGTATTTATCCCATCCATAACAACCTTAAAATGAATCCCAACCATTCCTCCAAAAATTACAATTGGTAGGATTAAGAATTCAAAAATAGGAATAATAAAAATACTAAGTACAATTGATAGAACATTCCACTGATAAACGTTGAAAAAAATAAATGGCAAACTAAATAAGTTTAGCCAAATACCTGATTCAAAAGTACCTTTATTCTCCATAAAGATTAGTAGTAATGACATTAGATAGCTCAACTGACCGCCAAATGTGAACAGTACTTGTGGTTCAATCACCAATCCTATTAACAAAGCGAAACACCAAACCGTAATCCCTTGGACAGGTTTATCAATTAGTTCACAAATAAGTTGAACCATACACATAAAAATTGCACGTCGTAAACTACTAGATTCCCCTGCAATAACTAAATAGCATGGAAGTAAAAAAAGTAATCCTTTGGCTACTGTCTCACGTGGGATTAATAGTCTATTTCCTAACGTTCTTATTAACATCACAAAATAATATACATGTAAACCCGATAAACAGAATAAATGAATTAATCCTAATTGTCTTATAGAGGCTAAATCCTGATTGAATTCCTGAGTCTTATCACCAATTACCAAAGCATTCAAAAATTTATCTAACGGATTGGATAAAGAATTAAAATAACTTTTTAATTCTGCTCGTAATTCATGTAACTTACTTATCACGGATTCAAGCGATAAATTCATGACATTTTTTTCACTATTATTAACTTTTATAATAGTCATACTATTGTAAATTGATTTAGTTCGCATAAAACTTTGATAATCAAACTCGTTTTCATTTGTCGCTGATTTAATTTTTTGTAGCTTAGCATCAACGTTTATAATTTTAGTGTGTTTATTATGTTTAATCTTATTGAGTTCATTTTGTGACTTACAGTTATAAAATCCTCGAATTTTTTGTGAATTAGAAATTATTTGTCCATCAAAACTAACCAAATCACCATTGATTGAATAATCATCAGGGTAAATTTTCACATTAACATTTTGTACCTCTTTTTCAACTACAACTTGCTTCTGGCTTTCCTTCGCATTACTGTAAAAATAAATACCAAAAATTAAAATACAGACACAACAAATATAAAAAGTTATCGAACGTTTTAACGTAATAATTCGTATAAAAATAACGATAGCGAAAATAATCCAAATAGGATTGTAATTTACAACATATAAACTTGTTATTCCAATAACTAACGTCGCAAAAAATAGATCAACTGCTTCAACTGATTTTATTCTGAAAATATTTTATTCAGAACAATTTCTTCAATATAATTTTTATCAACTTTTACTTGCTCAAAAATAACATTATTTCTTTCTAATAGTGATATGGCATAATCATCATTATGATAATTACGTAAATAATATATTTTTTTCACGCCGGATTGAAGTAGCATTTTTGTACACTGTAAACAAGGAAAATCTGTCACATAAATTTCTGAATTATCTGTCGCTGAGCCAAACTTTGCACACTGTAAAACTGCATTCATTTCTGCATGAATCGTTCGTACACAATGTCCGTCTACAAGGTAGCAACCTTCATCTATACAATGTACATCCCCTGAAACAGCGCCGTTATATCCGCCTGCAATAATCCGTTTATCTCTAACAAGTATCGCACCAACAGATAATCTTTCACATGTACTTCTTAATGATAGTAATGCAGCTTGCGTCATAAAATATTGATCCCAAGGAATTCTATTATCAGGCATTTAGGTATTTCCTTCTTTCATTTTTTTATAGTATATCAAAAATAAATCTTTAAAAAAAGTTAGACCGCTAATGAGTCCTTTAGACTTTCATATGTTTTATCACCGATGCCGCCAACTTCTTTTAATTCATCCGTAGTTTTAAACGATTGATGTTCTTCTCTATATTGTAAAATTTGTTCTGCTTTTTTTGGTCCAATTCCAGTCAACCCTTGCAGTTGTTCTTTCGTTGCGGTGTTTAAATTAACCGTTGATTCATCATTCGATTTATCCTGAGTTCCTGTAGTAGACCCTGCATCCATAACAGAAGATCCTTGGGCAGTAGTAGCTGCTACTTTATTTTCTTTTACTTCCCCTTTTGCCGGAACATATATAACCATCTCATCTGTTACTTTTTGAGCTAAATTAATCTGTTTCTGATCAGCGTTAGATAAAAATCCCTCAGCTAAATCGATTACCTGACTAATTCTCATTCCTGTTTTCATTGTGTATATACCTGGTTTTTTTATATTTCCTTTGATATCCACAACGATTTTCCCACCATTTGAGGTTTCTAAATGGCTTGATATATTTTTTTCCGAGCTAGACGACGTACTAGTAATACTATTAACTAACATATCATCTGTTTTGCTACTTTTATGTTGTGTAACTATTGAAAAAATGGTCAATGCTATTACAGATACCACACAAATAATGATAATTTTTCGATATTCAATTCAAATTTTTTTTATTTGATCCATCTTATCCACCTCCCTCTTATATTTAAATACGCAAAAAAACGAATTTCATTTAAAATGAAATTCGTTTTTTTCCTTAAATCATTATCACGTATTTTAATGATGATTCATTTTATTTAAGTTAATCTTCCTTACTAATTACTTCATGACATTTTTTAATCATAGCTACTTTTATATGATTAGGTACCATATTTGAAATATCTCCATCAAATTTAAATATTTCTTTCATTAAACTTGAGGAAATATGTGCGTATTTAGGATTAGCAAGCATCAATACAGTTTCCACTGTTTCATCTAACTCTTTGTTCATCAATGCAATATCTTTTTCATATTCAAAATCCCTATTATTTCTAACACTACGAATAATTATTTTAGCATCTAATTGGTGCATTAAGTTAATCGTTAAATCTGATTCAACACTAACTACTTCTACATTTGCTAATGAAAAGGTAGCTTCACTAATCAAATCTACCTTTTCATCAGCTGTAAACAATGACTTCTTTTTAGTATTAGTCATAACTGCGACAATAACTTTATCAAAAATTTGGCTTGATCGAACAATAATATCTAAGTGTCCATTAGTTAATGGATCGAAACTTCCCGGAAAAACTGCATTCATTTTAGTTCTCCTTTTGATAAATCGTTACCTGTGTAATTCCATAATTTTGTCTCCTAAATAGCCTGAATCCAGAAATATCATCAGGTAAGTTAGCATATTGATCTGTTTCACAAATAATTAAAGCTTGATTATTTAACAACTCGCTGCTATCTATTTTTTTTATCGTATCAATTATTTCTTGGGTCTTATAAGGTGGGTCTAAAAAAACAAGATCAAATGTTTCTTTACCTTTTAATAGTCCAATTGCTTTATCGGCATCTTGCTTATAGACCGTAAACTTATCTTCTTCCTTTGTGATAGCAATATTATCATTAATTGTTTTAATTGCTTGATACTGTCTATCAATTAGAAAAGCATGCGAGATTCCTCTAGAAACAGCTTCGATACTTAACCCTCCGCTACCTGCAAATAAATCTAACGATTTACCGCCATCAAAATAAGGACCAATAATATTAAACACTGATTCCTTAACTTTATCCGTTGTAGGTCTTGTTGCCATACCCGGAACTGCTTTTAATTTTCTTCCGCCATATTCACCTGAAATTATTCTCATATACTTTACTCACTTTTATTTTTAAATTTTTCTTGATCTTCATCTGTTAATTTAAATGCTTTTTCACCCATTCGAGACCCAAAGTCCATATCAATATCAGGGCGATGCGATACTTCTGTCTTTTTAACAAATTTTAAATTTTGAATTTTCTTAATCGTCTCGGGTAGGTCTTCTTGATTCATATAAATGACAACATATTTCATTTTTTTTGAAATATATTGAATAATACCGAATCGTTTCAACTGCTTAATTTGCTTCATATGGTATAAAAACACAATGACACCTTGTCTTTTTTGTATAACTAACTTAGTCCCATTTTCTTCGTCAAGCATTTGATTATGACCCCCTTTTTATTTATTATTTAGTAATTCCTTTTTTCTTAAAGCTGATATATTTAAAACTAAGCCTACACAGAAACTCAAGATAAGCATACTTGATCCGCCATAACTAAGAAATGGAAATGTTACACCTGTTATTGGTAAAACACCTGATATACCACCAACATTAAATACAGTCTGCACTGTCATAAACGTCGCAATTCCATAACAACAAAGTGAATGGAAAGTTTCTTTACTTTTAGAACCAATAAAGATAATTCGTCCAATCATACTGAAAAGTAATATTAAAATAAAAAATACCATCAATAATCCAAGTTCTTCACCTGTAATTGCTAATATAAAATCAGTATACGGTTCTGGTAGATAGCCTCGTTTTTGGATGCTATTTCCTAGTCCTGCACCAAAAATACCACCATTACTTAATGCATAATATGAATTTACCAGCTGTTGTCCAGTTGATTGCTGATATTTAAACGGATCATTGAATCCACTAAATCTTTTAGCCATATATGCTAATGGACCACCAGAATCTGGAGAAACAGATTTTAATTTTGATAATAATATCATTAAAGTACCCATGCCACCAACAGAAATTAAAGAAGTTATTCCAATTGAATACCCACTAGCCAAAATAATGATTAATACTGCACTAAAATTAATAATAAACCCACCCACATCTGGTTCAACCAAAATTAAAATGAGTGGTAAGGCTACTGCAATCGCATAGATAAAACGACGTTTATTTCTACCCTCATAACTTAATTCTTTATTTTCACGGAATGCAACTTGTTGCGCCATAAACAAGACTAAAAAAATCTTGCTGATTTCTGCGGGCTGAATGTTAAAAGAGCCAAAGTTAATCCATCCTGCTGCACCATTAACTGTTTTACCGCTAAGTACTACGTATAAAAGTAGCAGAATGGACACTGCACCAAATAATATTATAAATCCAGAACTTTTAAAAAAATTAACCTTCATTGAATATATAAGGAAAGCAACTAGCAATCCTAAAATGGCAAAAAGCAATTGTTTTTTTAAATATGTCGTTGGATCGCCACCCGCCATTTGAACCTTATATGAACTAGCAGAATAAACCATGACCACACCAATTCCGGATAATATGATATACGGTATAAAAATAAAATAATCAAGATATTGTAATTTTTGTGTTATTCTTTTTAAAATTTGCATTTTTAATCCAACTTATTTCTTCATTTTTTCAAATTTAGTACTAAAGTGTCTATTCGAAGTTACTTCAAGATTCTTTATCTGCTTCTTTTCAGTTTTTTCTTCAAACAGAGCACACTCCAACACAAAATCTACTTCACGAGAAAAACGAACAATTAAGTATCAACTACTTCTTAAAATGTAACATAACCAAGCTAGTAAAATGTATTTCGCTGTTTCCAGATAAATTTATTTATTTTATCTACATTTTCTTGCAAAGTGACCATCACATTTTCTTTAGAAATGTTGTTTTTCATCGATTTTATTCTCTCGTGACTCCTAATAGTATACCATATTACTATTTATCATGATTAAAAAAAAGAGTTGAAAATGAACTTAATCATTTTCAACTCTTTTTAAATTAACCTTTTTTTGAATCTGTTTTATGTTGTTTTTGAGCTTTTTCACGCATATTTGTATCTAAGATACGTTTACGTAAGCGTAAATTATTTGGTGTGATTTCTAATAATTCATCCGTGTTCAAGAATTCCAATGATTCTTCAAGAGTAAGAATAGTTGGTTTCTTGATTGAGGCTGTTTGATCTTTATTAGAAGAACGAACATTACTCATAGCTTTTCCTTTAGTAATATTTACAGAAATATCACGTTCACGGCTACTTTGTCCAACAACCATTCCTTCATAAATATCAGTAGTAGGTGTTACATAAATTGTTCCACGTTCTTCAATACTCATAATTGAATATGTTGTAGCTTTTCCTGAATTAATAGAAACTAATGCGCCATTACGACGACCAGGTTCCCAGTTACGGATAACTGGTTTGTATTCAGAGAAAGTATGATTTAAGATACCGTATCCACGAGTCATTGAAAGGAATTGTGAATCATATCCAATTAAACCACGAGTAGGAGCTGAGAAAGTTAAACGAGTTTGGCCGTTATTACCGGTCTCCATGTTAATCATTTCACCCTTACGTTGAGCCATTGTATCAATAACACCACCAGAATATTCATCAGGTGTATCGATTTGGACGCTTTCAAATGGTTCTTGCATCTTGCCTTCGAATTCACGGTAGATAACTTCTGGACGTGAAACTTGAATTTCATAGTCTTCGCGACGTAAAGTTTCAATTAAGATTGATAAATGTAATTCTCCACGACCTGAAACAACCCAAGCATCTGGAGAATCTGTATCTTCAATTTTCAATGAAACATCAGTATGCAATTGTAATTTAAGACGATCTTCCATCTTTCGAGCAGTAATGTTTTTACCATCTTGTCCAACAAATGGTGAATCATTCGTTCTGAATGTCATTTGTAGTGTAGGTGGATCAATACGCATTAATGGTAATGCTTCTTGATGATCACTTGGTGTTACAGTTTCACCAACGAAGATGTCATCCATCCCTGAAACTGCAATTAAATCACCGGCTTTAGCTTCATTAATTTCAACACGATCTAAACCGAAGAAACCAAAAAGTTTTGAAACACGGAAGTTTTGAACTGAGCCGTCAAGTTTAATAACAGAAACTTGATCACCAACAGCAATTTTTCCACGGAACACACGACCAATACCAACACGACCAACATATTCATTATAATCCAACATTGAAACTTGGAATTGTAATGGTTCGTCACTGTTATCAACTGGTGCAGGAATTGTATTTATAATTGTTTCAAAAACGTCATCCATAGAATGTTTTTGAGTTTCGATATCTGGATCCATACTTGATGTACCATTGTATGCACTAGCATAAATAACAGGGAAATCAAGTTGTGCTTCATCAGCACCTAATTCAATAAACAAATCAAGAACTTCATCAACAACTTCTTGTGGACGAGCACCCATACGATCAATTTTGTTAATAACAACGATTGGTACTAATTGTTGTTCTAAAGCTTTTTTCAAAACAAAACGTGTTTGAGGCATTGTTCCTTCAAAAGCATCAACGACAAGTAAAACACCATCAACCATTTTCATGATACGTTCTACTTCACCACCGAAATCGGCATGTCCAGGTGTATCTAAAATGTTAATTTGTTTGTCGCCAACTCTAACAGCAGTATTTTTTGATAAAATTGTAATACCACGTTCTTTTTCAATATCATTTGTATCCATGGCACGGTCACTAATTTCTGAATGGCCATCCAATGTATCTGATTGTTTTAATAATTCATTAACTAATGTCGTCTTACCGTGATCGACATGGGCGATAATCGCAATGTTACGAATGTCATCTCTTGTTTTCAAGTTTGTTCTTCCTTTCGTTGGAGCCTTAATATTTTTACGAATAATAACTACAGTTCACTATTATAGCAGACAATTAACACACTTACTAAAAGTTTTCATACTTTTTCATAAATAAATCGCATAAAAAAACTGCGACTTGTTAGTCACAGCCACAACGCGATTCTACTAAAAACTATTTAGTAGTTTTAAAATGTCCTCTTGTGCGTTTTCCGTTGCTATTAATACATCTGCTGATTGTAACATATCGAGCTCTAACCCGTCAATTGTTTTCACGGTGATACCAAGAGTTTCCGCCAATATTTTACCGGCTGCAAAATCCCATGGTTTTAAGTGAGAAACATAACCAATTTCTTGTCCACGTAATATGTGAACAAACTCAATACCGGCACTTCCATAAACCCTAGCACCTGAACTATGTTGAACAATTGATTGTAAATGCTTATAGTCCATCATTAACATAGGTGAGCTACAACCTAGCAAGCCATCCTTAAGTGCTATATTTTCAGGCTTTTCAAGTTTTTTATCGTTGGCAAAGACGCCCCTATCTGGCCCACCAGAATATAAAACATTATTCATTACATCCATAATGAATCCCAATTTTCCAATACCGTTTTCATAAATACCAATCATAATCGCGAAATGATCTTTCTGTTTGACAAAATTCATTGTGCCATCAATTGGATCAACAATCCAAACAGTACCATCTAAATTTGTTACATCATCCCCAAAACCTTCTTCACCTAAAATTTTGGCTTTCGGATCAAAGGTACGAATTTTGTTTACTAAAAATTTTTCAGTCTGTTTATCCATATTAGTTACAAGATCAACTCGACTACTTTTTGTTTCAACAGACAATGGATTTCCAAATGCATGAATAATATTTTCACGTGCCTCTGTCAGCCAACTTTTAACCTGATAATTAACCTCATCAATATTCAAATCATAACCTCCCTATTGGTTAATTTTAATAACGTCCCTTGTACTCTCTCTTGCAAATTTCATTGTACGATAAATACTAAAACCTGATTCATCTTCGTACGATCTGCCTATTTGTTTTTCCTCCATTTTGGAAGGAACAATTTTTTTAAACTCACGATAATTATAAAGCAATTCTTCTCGATCAATACCTGTAGAATTTGCTAATTCTATTGCTTTATAGAATTCACTGACAGAGATAATTTCTTCAGTAGTCCAATGTGCTTCTAATGGGTAATCAATTTTATTATTCATAATTTAGTGTGTTAAACTCCCTTTATTTTTACTTTATTTAATTATTGAATTAATTTTCAACTAATACTTTCAATATACTTGAAAGTAATTACTATGTTTCATTTTACAGCAATCCATTAAAAACTAAAAGAAATGAAACATAACTATTAATTTTCAAATGGCCTACAGATATGATTATTTTATGCTACAATGTACCGTAGAATATTAATTTGGAGGTACTATTTTGATTAAAATAACAATGAAAAATATCATTCGTGAAGGTAATCCAATTTTACGAAATCGTTCAAGCGAAATGACTTTTCCGCTTTCAGATGATGATAAACAACTCGCACATGATTTAATGGAATTTTTAGAGAATAGTCAAAATGAAGAAATAGCTGAAAAATATCATCTACGCGCAGGTGTTGGCTTAGCAGCTCCGCAATTAGCAATTTCTAAACGAATGACTGCTGTCTTAATCCCTGGCCCAGAAGGTGAAGAGCCCACACTTAAACAAGTGTTAATTAATCCTACTATTTTAAGTCAGTCAGTTCAAGTTGCTGCACTTTCAGAAGGTGAAGGTTGCTTATCAGTTGATAGAGATGTCCCTGGATATGTGCCAAGAGCTGATCGGATTACACTTCGTTACTTTGATATCGAAGGTACACAACATAAAATCCGCTTGAAAAATTATGAAGCAATTGTAGTCCAACATGAAATTGATCATTTAAATGGTATATTATTCTTTGATCATATTAATACTGACAAACCATTTGCTATACCGAACGATGCTATTATGCTTGAATAAATAACTAAAGAGTTTCTCCAATAATTAATTTATTGAAGAAACTCTTTTTATTTCACTTTAAACATACTGTTTGAACTATACCTTTTTTAAATCTTTAGTATACATAATTGTCTCAACATTAACCAAATGTGCTACCTCTAAATGTAAAATACCGTCTAAATACCAAAGATCTGTTACTTCAAATGCCGATTTTGCTTCGACACTTTTTTTAACCAGGTTCATCATTTCAAATTCTTCAAATAAATTGAAAAAAATGTTTCTTATTTTCCCGATATTCTCTTCTGAAGGAGACTTCATCTGAAATTGATACTCAAATACCATGACCCTCTTACCCCAAACCTTTGAAACAATTTCTGTAACCCTTAGTATTTCAGAATTAATACCATATTCATTACCATGTAGTCTATTTAAAGCAAATTCAACCGCATTATCTGTAATAAGTTTGCTTTTATTTTTAAGAATAGTAATCTGTCTATTTCTTTTCAGACGGTTATAATTTAAAATTATGATGATCATTAAAACCACTACAGTCACTATTTTAACTACCAACCACATTTATAAAACACCACTCTTCCTTATACGATAACTTTTCATAATTATAACATGTCTGTTAAATTTTATCCTTTATAAGTCTATTCAAATCGGTCTATTCTATACTTAAATAATAATATATGATAAAATATAAATTATATGTTGTGCAGACAACCCCCAGTTCGGTTTCTAATTTCCATTTCAAATCATTTTAACCAAAATGATATCAATTTAATTTAAAGGAGTTTTACAAATGATTTTTAAAGTTTATTATCAAGAAACACAAGATAGAAATCCACAAAGAGAAGAAACAAAATCACTTTTCCTTGAAGCAAGTTCTGAAATTGAAGCTCAAAGTATTGTTGGTCACCAAACAACACATAACATTGAATTCATTGAAACATTATCAGATAAAGCTTTAGCATATGAAAAGGAAAACCCTACATTTAAAATGACGGAGTTTTCTGAATGAAAAAGATAAATGTTAAAAATAACGAGACTGGTGTTTTTGCAGTCGGCGGATTAGGTGAAATTGGTAAAAATATGTACGGCATCCAGTTTCAAGATGAAATTATCGTCGTCGATGCAGGAATCAAGTTTCCGGAAGATGAGTTATTAGGAATTGATTACGTTATTCCTGATTTTCAATACTTAGTTGCCAATCAACAAAAAATTAAAGCATTAGTTATCACCCATGGTCATGAAGATCATATTGGTGGTATTCCCTATTTATTAAAACAAATTAATGTCCCAATTTATGCTGGACCATTGGCTTCAGCATTAATCAAAGGAAAATTAGAAGAACACGGGTTACTTGCCACAACAGAAATGCATGAAATTGAAGAAGATACTGTTCTTAAATTCAGAAAAACGAGTGTGTCGTTCTTTAGAACAACTCATTCAATTCCTGATACTTTAGGTGTCGCAATCAAAACGCCATCTGGTAACATTGTAGTCACTGGGGACTACAAATTTGATCTAACACCTGTTACTAATCAGCCGCCCAACCTTCAAAGAATGGCTCAACTTGGTGCTGATGGTGTACTTTGTCTACTATCTGATAGTACAAATGCAGAAATTCCTAATTTTACAAAATCAGAAAGATTCGTTGGTAAATCAATTCGACGAATTTTTGAAAAAGGTGAAGGCCGCATTATCTTTGCTACTTTTGCTTCAAATATTTCCCGAGTACAACAAGCTGCTGAAGCTGCTGTTGCCAAAGGCCGTAAAATCGCTGTCTTTGGACGTAGTATGGAGGCAGCAATTGTTAACGGACGTGAATTAGGATACTTAAATATTCCAGATGATGCCTTAATTGATGCACGTGATATTAATTCATTACCCGCAAATGAAATTTTAATTTTATGTACGGGATCACAAGGTGAACCAATGGCAGCTCTTAGCCGTATCGCTAATGGGACTCATCGTCAGGTTTCTATTCAACCTGGTGATACTGTTGTTTTCTCAAGTTCTCCAATTCCTGGTAACACAATCAGTGTAAACCACGTTATTAATGAACTTTCAGAAGCTGGAGCAACTGTTGTCCATGGTAAAGTAAATAATATTCATACTTCTGGTCATGGTGGCCAAGAAGAACAAAAATTAATGCTCAGTTTGATGAAACCTAAGTATTTCGTCCCTGTCCATGGTGAATATAGAATGCTTAAAATTCATACTGGATTAGCTGAACAAATTGGCGTTCCAAGAGAGAATAGCTTTATTATGGAAAATGGTGATGTCTTAGCTCTAACTAGTGATTCTGCTCGAATTGCTGGTCATTTTGAAGCTGATGATATTTATGTCGATGGTTCAGGAATTGGTGATATCGGTAGCGCTGTCCTAAATGATCGACAAGTCCTTTCTGAAGAAGGCCTTGTTGTTGTCGTTGCAACGATTGACATGAAAAAACATGAAATTCAAGCAGGACCAGATTTATTATCTCGTGGATTTGTCTATATGCGCGAATCAGGAGAATTAATTAATCAAGGTCGTCGTCGCTTATTCCGTGTCATGAGTCGCTTATTAAAAAATGATAAAATTACAGAAGCCATGATTAATGATGCAATCGTTGATGACTTACAAAAATTCTTATATGAACAAACTGAACGTAAACCAATGATTTTACCAATGTTAGTTATCGTTTAACAAAAATAGCTCAATATTCTAATTAGAATATTGAGCTATTTTTATATAATCAAAATTTATCTTTAAATCCTTTTAAATTTTAGTTATAATTATTAGTATTAATTAAGGAGGGAAGTTCATGAATCAATATTTCATTATCGTTAATGAGTCTGCTGGAAGTGGTCGTGCTAAACAAATTTGGCAATCTATTGAAAAAAAATTAATTTCTCAAAATGTCTATTTTAAGGCCCATCTGACAGACTATATTGGTCATGCTTCCCTTCTAACGGAAAATTACGCCAGACATTATCACCCCATCGAAACAGACAATAATCAAATTATACTAGTTATTGGCGGCGACGGTACTTTAAATGAATGTATCAATGGTGTTAAAAATGCGAACACATTTGATATCCCAATTGCCTATATTCCTGCAGGATCAGGAAATGATTTTGCTCGAGGTGTCGGTATCCCCAAATCTCCACTTGTAGCTCTTGAACAAGTATTAAACACAACTTCACCTAAACTATTAAACTTAGGTGTCATGCACGAATTATCACGGCATGAAAAAAAATACTTTATAAATAATGTTGGCGTAGGTTTCGATGCGCAAATAGTAAGTATCGCAAATCAATCAAGTTCAAAGAAACTATTGAATAAACTTCATCTAGGATCGCTTACTTACTTAAGCGCCCTATTAGGAACTTTATCAAGACAAGCTGCATTTCCCATAACTGTCCGGGTGAATGGCCATCAAGAATTTTATCAAAATGCCTTTCTTGTAACAACATCAAATCATCCCTACTTTGGTGGCGGTGTTCCAATTTTACCAATGGCAGATCCGACAAAAAATAATTTAGACTTAATTATCATTGAAAAACCTAGTGCACTAAAATTAATCTATCTAGCCATTTTACTGAAATCTGGTAAACATATTAACCAAAAAGGTGTTCACCATTTTACATCAGATAAAATTAAACTTTCCGTTGACTCTTTAGAGTACGGTCAAATGGATGGTGAAGACCTAGGAACCCGTTTCTTTGAAATTGAGTATAGCGTCTTATCATACCCATTTTGGATTAACTAAAAAGCCTATATATCTCATTTAATTGAGATATATAGGCTTTTTCTATGGTCGGCTATTCTCCATTCCAATCATTGGATCAATTGAACCATCCATAATATTGTCGTTAGTTAAAATAAATTTTTCAATTAAAGTTGGAACAGGCGGAGCTATTTTAATAGATTTTTTAGCTAGTTGGCTCTCTTTAATCGAATCATCAACTTTTTTAATATCACCATCAAAAATCTGTTCAATTCGTAATAATAACGTTGTTTTTCTATTGGCTGATTCATTCTCAACACATTCTTCAAATGATTTTTCTTCGCCAAGCAAAATCAATAACTGGCTAGCACGGGTAATTGCGGTATACAGTAAATTACGTTTAAGCATTCGCTTATACTGCGAAACCATTGGCAAAATAACCATTTTAAACTCACTACCTTGAGACTTATGAATAGATGTGCAATATGCCAAAGTTATTTTTTGCCATTCATTTCGCCTGTAAGTCACTTCTGTTTGATCAAAAGCAATAACTAGTTCGTCTACCTTATCTTCGCTATCTTTGGCCAATGTAATTCCTACAATCTTACCTATATCTCCATTAAAAACATTATTTTCAGGACTATTAACAAGATGTAACACCTTGTCACCAATTCTAAATTTTTGATCTCTAAAAAGTACTTCTTTTTGTCTACTATTTTCAAGTGGATTCATAATATTTTGTAACATTTCATTTAAACGATTAATTCCCGCCGCACCTCGATACATTGGTGCCAGAACTTGAATATCACTTGAAGTGAACCCTTTATTCTTAGCTCGTTCAACAACCTGTTTAATAATTGATTCAACTTGAAATTCACGACTCGCGAAAAATGAACGATCCTTTTGATTCTGTGTAAAATCAGCAGGTAATTCACCTTTTTTTATTGAATGTGCGAGTGAAATTATTGATGACCCATCACCTTGACGATAGATATCCGTTAATTCTTTTCGCTCAAGATAGTCACTTTTCAATAAATCATAAAATGTTTGCCCAGGACCAACAGAAGGCAATTGATCTTTATCACCTACAAAAATGACTTTCATATCTGTAGGTATTGCATTCATTAATGTATTCAATAAATACGTATCAACCATCGACATTTCATCGATAATTAATAAGCCACCTTCTAAATCTTTCGTTTCAACATCATTATTCGATTCTCTTCCAGTTAGTCCTAAGAGTCTATGGATTGTACTGGCAGGTAATCCAGTCGTTTCAGTCATTCTTTTTGCTGCTCGCCCAGTAGGTGCAGCTAAAAGAATAGGAAATGTTTGTCCTTCTCCATAACTACTAAGATCGAGCGAAAAGTCATTTAATTCCGCAAATAACTCCACGATACCATTAATAACGGTTGTTTTACCCGTTCCTGGGCCACCTGTTAATAAAAATATCTGTGAATTCATAGCCGCCCTAATGGCATTAATCTGTGACTCACCATAATTCATATCAAGTTTTTTTTCAATCTTACGAATTGCTTTATCAATATCTTTTTCTGCTAACTTACCTTTTTCTTGCCCCGATGAAAGTAATCTTTTTAAATGTTCAGCAATTTGGTATTCTGCATGATACAGATTTTTTAAATAAATACGCTGTTCATCACCGACAACGAGTCCTGATTTAGCTAAATTAATGAGTTCTTTTGAGATTGCCTCAGGGTTTATTCTGACTCTTCGACTACTCTCTAATAATCGTAAAGATGCTTCCAACAACGGCTCTGCAGTCGCATAGGTATCGCCATCTTGTTGACATAAATCATTGATACTTTGCAAAATACCTGCTTGTATTCGACCTGAAGAATCAGCTGCAAATCCTAATTCTCCAGCAATTTGATCTGCCTTTTTAAAGCCAATATTTTCAATATCATTTACTAGTTGATATGGATTTTCTTGAATAATTTCAAGGGTTTTTTCTTTATAAGTTTGATAAATAGTTGCGGCTAATTGACTACCAAATCCAAAACCATTTAATCCAATAATAATTTGTTCCATCCCATTATTTACTCGAACAGTCTCTAATATTGTTGTTTTCTGCTTGTTTGATAATTCTAATGAATCAAGTACAGTATCATCTGCTAATATTTTATCAATTGTTTTCGTTCCTAACTTTTCAACAATTGATTCCGCAGTCTTTTTCCCAATCCCTTTAAATTCTGAGCCAGATAGATAGGTAATAAGCCCCATTTTTGAAGTAGGTGTTTCATTTTGATAATTACTCGTTTGAAATTGTTTCCCATATTTGGGATGCTCAACTTGTTGACCATAGAAGCGGTACGTAGATTCCTCTTTAATGTCAGCAAAATTACCAGTAACAACAACCTCATCTTCAGGCCATTCCAAATTACTTTCAATACTGTGAATTAGAATCACTTTATAAAAACTATCTTGGCTTTGAAAAAATATGGTTGCAACCTTACCAACCAAGTAAGCTTGTGTTTCATCACTTTGAGGATCATCATTAAATAAATTTAGTTTCTGAACAACCATTATTTCACATCCTCTTTATTTATCACGTAATTTTATAAACGATTCTATTTCACTTAATCTTTGTTTTTGTGCCTCAAAATAGGCCTGATTGGCTATTTTTGAACGATCAAAATAAGTATTGAATTCAATTCCTAAAACCATATTAGCTAAGCCTCGTTGAAAATTAGCCTTTGCATTATTTTCATCTATTTTAAGAACTAAGTCATAATATTTACCAGCATTTTCAAACTGACCCAATGCTAAGAAAATATCGCCAATTAATTCGTTGGCGTCCATATTTTTAGGATTTATTTCTTGAGCCGTAATCGCAAATACTAATGCTTGTTGATACAGCTCTTGAGCCATATATGATTGTGCTAACATTAAAAAAGCTGTTTCTTTCAACTTTTGATTAGTTACTTTTTGAAATGATTGAATTGCTTCAGAATACAGTTCTGCCTCGTAAAACACGTTACCAAGACCATATTGTAATAAATCAACTTGTTCATTTTTCTCATCAAAATATCCAATAGCTTTTTTATACAGTTCTTCCGCCTGAGGGTAGTCTTTTACTTTTGTTAAATAACTACCTAATTCATAATAAGCCGTTTGATTATTAGGTTCTTTTTCAACCTTTTCAACTAATTGATGAATAATATGTTTTGATTCTGCTTCTTTTTCTTCTCTCTTACCCATTATTACTCCTTAAACGACATCACTTTCATCGCGTATTCTATCCAAATAACTAGTATCATTCCATTTAACTAATTTAAATTCGGTTCCATTTTGTGTTTCCAAAATAGTCGTACTAGTATTCGATAAGCCACCTTGTTTACGGAAGTCTTTCAGCGGTACTCCTAATAAATCGTGAATCAAGGCACCAAGCGCCGCACCATGACTAACAATGATAATATTTGCATCTATTTTATTTTGGTCAACAATTTTTTTAATTGTTGGAACCATCCGCTTTAATAAAGCTTGAAATGTTTCGCCATTAATATTTTTAGGATCATATTTATCGGGATGATTACGGAAGGCATCGAGTTCCTCAGGATACTGAACAGCCACATCTGTAAACTTCATGCCTTCCATTTTCCCTAAATGAAATTCTTCTAAGTTATCATTCAAAATAACATCCAAATTTTGGTTTAGGCCTGTATTAATTAAATTTGCTGTGTCCTTTGCACGCTTAATAGGACTTGAATAAATAGCATCAAATTTTATTGATTTAAGTGCTTTGATTAATTGTTGTATTTCTATGTAACTTTGTTCAAGTAAGGGTGAATCTCCATTCGCACCTTGGTATCGTCCCTCAAGATTCCATTCTGTTTTGCCATGTCGAATAAAATATATATTAGTCATCAGTCAATAAGACCCCTTCGTTTTTTCATCTCTATTATATTATGCCACAAATATAAAAAGGCACAAACAAAATATTTGTTTGTGCCTTAACTATTATAAATTCAATTTAAACATATTGTAATTGTTTTGATCCCTCAGTTGACTTTTTAAATGCAGCGTCAATGATACCACTACCTAAGCATTCTGCGCCATCGTAAAAGACAACAGCCTGTCCAGGTGTAATAGCACGTACTGGTGCATCAAATTCAACTGTAGCTTCTGTACGGTCATCATTTAAATGAACCGTCACACCAACATCAGTTTGACGGTATCTAAACTTAGCAGTGATATGGAAATCATTGCCAAAGCGATCGATTGGTGCCATAAAACTTAACTCTGATGCTTCAAGATAATCGGCATAAAGTAAATCATTATGGTAACCTTGTCCAACAATCAATGTATTTGTTGCTAAATCTTTACCTACAACGAACCAAGGATCGTTACCTTCACCCGTACCACCAATACCAAGACCTTTACGTTGACCAATTGTATAATTCATAAGACCATAATGCTCGCCCATTTTTACACCGTCAACAGTCATCATATTACCCGTTTGTGCTGGTAAATATTCACCAAGGAACTTTGTAAAGTTTCTTTCGCCGATAAAACAAATACCTGTTGAATCTTTTTTCTTAGCAGTTGAAAGTCCAGCTTCTTCAGCAATTCTTCTAACTTCTGGTTTTTCAATGTTTCCAATTGGGAACATAACTTTTTGAATTTGTTTTTGTGATAATTGACTCAAGAAATAAGTCTGATCTTTGTTACTATCATCCCCACGTAACATATGCATAATACCGTCAGCATCTTGCTCAACTTGTGCATAATGTCCCATTGCGATGTAATCAGCATCAAGTTCCATAGCATAATCGAAAAATGCTTTAAACTTAATTTCTTTATTACACATCACATCTGGATTTGGTGTCCGACCCTTTTTATATTCATCCAAGAAATATGTGAATACGCGATCCCAATATTCTTTTTCAAAATTAACGGAATAATAAGGAATTCCAATTTTGTTTGCTACTTTAGCAACATCTTTGTAATCTTCTGTTGCAGTACAAACACCCATTTCGTCCGTATCGTCCCAGTTTTTCATGAAGACACCAACTACATCATAACCTTGTTGCTTTAATAAATAAGCAACAACTGATGAATCGACGCCACCACTCATCCCAACAACGACACGAGTTTTACTATTATCTGGCATACTATCACCATCATTTCAATTAGATTCTGAAAAAATCTACGATTTGAAGGTCGCACTATTTCAGTAAGTACTATTATACCAATAATATATACTAATACAACCCTAGTGTGTCATAATTTACTTTACTTAGTTTATACGATCATCAAATCCACTTATTTTAATAGATTCTATTCGTGATACCACTTGATTGGTACCATTAAGCATAGGCCCTTTAATAATACTTTCGCCTTTTTGTAAATTAGATAAAAGATATTGATATTGTTGATTACTGTCTTTATCTAAAGATAGCGTGTTCGCAATAAGTTTAACTTGGTCTTCCAATGGTAAAAAATTAACTTGCTCAGATGCATTATAGACACTACTGATATCACCCTTAATAGCTGATATAGATTGAGTTGCAAAAATTCCTGACCAACCGAATTTTCTTCCTTCTTTTAAAATTTTAACAGTTGGAGAGTTATCTTTAAAATTTAAATTTTGTATTTCATCAAGTACCACTGGAATTGGATTTTCTTCTGTATTTCCAATACTTTGAAGATAATTAAACAAATCCCAAAGTACAAATTCAGTAATAACTTTTTGTATATCATGTTGAAATCCTTTTAATTGAAAAATATGAATAGTTCCATCTTTATTTAAATATGACTCCCAGTTTTTGGAATCTTTAGTATAAGTGAAAGGATTTGAACTCAATAACATATCTAGTCTACCTACTATTTTTAACCCATCCTTGAATTCATCTTCGTCACTTAATATATTTTTTAAATGTAAAAAGGTAAATGATTTACCGTTTCTTGCATAACCATCACTTATTGCAGTTTTCAATGAATACCTTTGCTGAGTGCCTAACTCAAAAACGTTATCTAACATTTGAGATACTCGGTCTGCCATATCATTTACATCTTCAGTAATAAAGGTTCCACCACCATAATCTATTTCTTGAAGATTAAATGGATTTATAGGTAATTTATCCCCCGCTTTAACTAAGTGAAATTGAATTTTATTATCATGTCTCATTTTGCTAACAAAATTTTTATCCAATTGATTTTCCAAAAATCCATCAGTATAATCAACTACCAAACTATTAATATTTTTATTAGCCAACTCATACAGTAATGTTTGAACAAAGTAAGTCTTCCCCTGCCCAGACTTACCCGTAATAATCATGTGCCTATTTGAAAGCCCTGGATTTCCATACTCCCAATAAGCTTCATCAACACTACCTTTTTTAACGCCTAATTTAATTCTAGTTTTTTCAGAAAATGTATTTTCAGGATATTCTATTTCAAAATCAGAAAGTTCATTTATATTCGAATATTGACTTTGACTTTCATTTATACTATTTATAGATTTAATTTCGTTGTTATCTTCAAAATTTTTTTTATCCTTATTTTCACAATATTCATAAGCTGACTCTGTATCTAATTCTTTGTTTATAATAATATTTTTTCCTTTATCAGTATCGATAGTTTCTTGATAACTATCATCATGCAAAATATTTTTTAAAAGGCTTTCTTCCGGAAATCCCAATTTTCCACTTTTAATTTCTGAGATGATTTCATTTAATCCCTTACTTGCATAAATGTATGCGTCACCCTCAGGAAGTTTAATTTCAGTTATATTCTTACCGCCTAATTCCTTTCTAAGAATTCTCCGACTATCATTTCTATCACCAAATGAAACAATGAAAGCCTTGCCATAATATTCGTTTAATTCATTTGAAATTATAAAATCATTATTCAATAACTTATCATCATTATCTTGAATTTTTTTATATAGTTCTGCATTTATTAACTTGTTATTAAACATTTTTTTTAGATTAGCTAAATATATTGTCATAAAAAAATTACGGTAATATTCGGATTTAAATTTATTTTCATCCCTCAGCGCCTCATTTATTGTTTCTGCCGTATTAACCGCCTGCAACGTTGCCTTAGATATAACATCCGAATGGTTCTGTCCAACTTTAACTTCGACAGGAAACAAATGAATTTTTAAATTTTCTCCTACTTCAACACCCATGAATAACAGATCATCACTTGTAGCTCCTGTCATTCCTAGATTTTTTGCTGTAAATAATCCTTCTTTTTGGCTCATGCCAACCATTCCAGAAACTCTTAATATCTCTTCTAGCGATATGGGCACCCAAATAATATTCTCAGTTTCTAAAATACCCATTAATTCTTTATACGCCGAAATAATACTTAACTTTTCCCTCACTATATTGTGATTCGTTTTATCTCCGATAATTTTTAGAAGCCATTCTCCATTAATAATGTTAAATGATTTAATAATATTTAAACTTGTTTCTTTATTTTTAATTATAGTTTTGTCATATCTTTCTATCTTATCATTGATAATTAAACTATATTGTTCAATTTGGTTTGTAAAAGTTATTGACTCATAATTTGAAGTGTTACTTTGATCTGTATAATGAATAATATATAAATCATTACGTTCCGAAAAATAATCCAAACTGATATCTGGATCCAATAACGTTACCCAATTACTATTTTCCATAATATTCGTTAATATATCATCAAAATGACCATCTTCACTTTCAAAACTTGGAATGTTATTTACATTCGTAATTCCTGCTTGATAAACATTTGTTTCCGCATTGTTGGCTACACTAAATGCATTCCAATCATACATAAATTTGATCAATGGCCGATGTAAATATTTTGAATCCATATTTACACCGAATCCTTGTATAAACATTTTTTTATCAAGACTATATTTTTTACCACTTATTAGACCGCCTAAAGTATAATTCATTTCCAGCTTATCTGATTTAAAACTATTGGCATTACTCTCGACATCCATCTTATAAAATGAAACATGACTATATGGTTGTCTAACAAAATTATGATAAATATTAATCCGCGATTTTAATACTTTAATTACGTCTTCATTAGCATAATCATTAATTTTATCTCCCATAAATTTTTCAGAAAATAAATTTTCAAAATCAGCTGCCGTTATAATTTGATTAAATTGGTCATATATTGGATTAAGAATTTTTTTATCGTTATTTATATATAAATTAACAGGATGCATATTTTCTAATTTAAACCCTTGTTTAGTATTTTGAAGCTGTTTTAACATAAAATCAATCGTACTCTTTAATATTGTTTTATCATCGTTAATATTATGCATTGAAGCATTTAATGCATAATCAGAACTTACTTCAAAAAGATAATGAAAATGCTTATAAAAATCTAACATTCTAGAAGTAATAATATTTCTAGAAATCGCTGATATTTTTGATTTTTTAAATTCATTAAAGAATAACCATCTAGGCGAACTATCATCAAAATTTGATTTTAATAGTCCCCCATTTTTTGATATATATGGAACTAATCCACTTGGATTTAACGTTCGAATAAAATTTTCAGGTATAGATTGAAATTCTGTCCTTTTTAATAACTCTAGTTGATATTTAATCAATACTGGATGTAAAGGTGTATAAGCTATTTCCCCATCGATTTCTACTGTACCCATTTTATATAAATCTTTTAATTCCAATGTAAGTCTTTCTTCGGAGATTTGATTAATTACTTCATCAAAATCATCACAATATTTATTAAGAGCTTTCAATAATTCTTGATCAAAATAACTTAAACTTAAAATAGTATTTCTTTCTTTTAATAGCTTACAAATAAGAATATAGTCTATTCTTATTTGTTCAGGTATCTGAACTTCAATACTAGTGACAATTGAATCATCTATTTTTGCATACAATATTTGTTGTTTAATAATATCTACTTCATAATTCAACAACTTCTTATTTTCACTAAAGACATAATATTTTTCTGTACCATTAATTATTTTAGCCCCATCAAAAATTAAACTTTCATTAGCCTTACGCCTATTTTTTTCTATAAACAAACCACTTCTGGGAACCGGCTTCTGACTATTATCTAAAATTGAAAATGGTATTTCAATGCCTTCATTAACTAGCTTAAATTCATTCTCACTTTCATCTGAATCAATATTTTCAAAATTAATATTTACACCCACTTCATCTGAAATAGGAATTACATTATATTTAATCTGATCATAATCAACCTCATCAATAAAATCTGTACCACCAATTATATAATTTTTTTCGTATTCTAACTGAATCTCCATCTTAGATTTAGTTATTTTTACACGATAACTCGATAATATATTATTAAATATGTCTTGAGAAAATGGTAAATAAATTATTTGAAATGTATATTTCTGTGCCTTTGAATGTTCATATGAGGTCTTAATTCCATATATATCCATCACATTGAAGTCGTTTACAATAATTTTTAAATTATTACCATCTGCAGTAAATTCAGCAGATTTCCCATCAATTATATGGCTCTTACTTTTATTAATTCTTGATGCCTTCACAGAATCATCAAAAGGAAGTTTTATTATCAATTGATTATTTTCATGATTAATATTATTTTTAAATATTAAAATAAATCTGTTTTTGTACTTAACAGAATTTTTATTTTCACCATTTTCTCTACTTCGGTCATATATAATTAAATCAGGATTAACTTTATTTATTTTATCTGATTGATAAATAATTGTATCTTTTCTTAATTCTTTTAATTTTTCTTTTCCTCTTTTTATTTTTGAAAAATCGACATCCATCCAAATATCCTTTTCTTTCAACATACTCATTGATTCTAAATCTGCTTGCGTGTAGTTAACTATTTTATCTTCAACAGTATTATATTCTTGCCAACCACCAATCTTTTGAAAATCTTGCTTATTTTCTCTTAATCTTTTTTTAATATTATCAGCATCATACGTTTGTATTTGTGTATCATAAAAATAACCCATATTTTTATAGTCATCCGGAGTAATCTCTGATTTTTCTAAAATTGAAAAAATACTGGCAAAATCTAATAATGTTAAGTTCATTGAATCTTCCAAAATTATATTCTTTTTAAACTCTTCTAATACTACTTGGTTAGCGTCCGATAACCCGGACTTTTCTATTTCACTTTTTAAATCGTGTTTAATTTTATCAACAGAAAAAGGCCCATTTCCGTGACTAACATTCATGGCTCCACCCGATATACTGTCAAGAATTTCAGTACACACGATAAAAAGTGCCGTATTTCTCCATATGTCAGATTGTAAACTAACCCTATTTCTAAGTGTTACTAAAAAATCTGAGTTCATTTTATCTGTTGCTGCAACAAATAATATGTTAACACCATTTATATTTACCACTTTACCATGGAACTGCACGTCCTTTTGATCAATTACAAAATCTTCAGTAGAAATAATATCATTCATTTCAAATGCATTATAGAATCTAACAACTTCATTATTTTGATCTAAATTCAAATAATACCTGCTACCAGCACTAATATTTTGGGTTTTAAACCATTTAAATAACCGTTCGATTAAAAATTTATAATATTGGTTTGACATATTGTGCATCCCCGCTATCGCTTAATTTTTCAAGAATATTCATTTTTTCATATGTTTCTACTAATTTTCTTTTAGAAATATTATCTAATGAAATTCCTCTATTACTCATTTCGGTAATAACATCTTTAACAAGCATTTTTTCTGAACCAACTATACCCGCTGTAATCACCAATACAGTATCATCAGTCATGTTTAAAACATTTCCAAGTCTACCACGTCTTTTTACAAAATATTTTACTGCTATTGCTTCAAAAGATTTAGAAAATCTAGATTTAGTTTCGTCGGATAAATTTTTTGTTAATTTTAATTTTAAAAGTTTTATATTATCCTTTATATTATTTTCAGATGACATGCTTATATCATCCTCCAAAAACTCATTTAAAAATTCACTTAAATTATTTCTAAGTTCTATTGAATATTCAAAATTTATATCTGTTAACTGAAATAAACTATAAAATTTTTCACTAGGAACTAATAAATTTAAATAATCTAATAAATCAACGTTAACTAACAAATCAGTTGCGTTTTCTTTAACTTGAGCATAACCTCTATCATTTGTTGGTCTTGAACCTGATATTTTTTCCGTATCAAGTGCAAAAAAAATATTTTTTTTATTAAACTCATCGAAGGTTCCAATATTCATTATTATTTGACTAATTATGAAAAAATAATAGTAGCTAAAAAATGTATCAATATTTTTCATAAAAAATGTTGTATTTTTCATAAAATTGTTCAAATCATGATTAAAATAATCTAAGAATATACTTTGGTCACCAATTGAAACAAATTTTTCTTTTTTTATATTATTATTAGTTAGTTCATGTAAATTTTCTATAATAATTTTTTCATAAAGATTGTGCTCATCTTTTTTATTTATAAATTCAATCCACATATTATTTTTCTCTAGCTCAAGTGTATAATTTAAAAATGCTGCAATCTTTAATTCTCCACTTGAACTTTTTTTTTCGTTCGACTTTTTATACGCCAGCAACTTGGGAATATAAATTTCATCAAGTGCCGAATTAGAAAATAATTTTAAAAATTTATCTTTATTACCTATTTTAGATAAATCAAAATCATCACTTATATCCTTATCAAAGGATTTAGTATCCTTTGATATCTCACCTTTGTTAATGCTAATCCTTGCTAAATTACCTATAATTGGTGCAAATCCATTTTCAAATTTTGCTCTCTCTGGCTCACGGGTCATAAACGGTAATAATTGTCCTGATTTATGATGATTATTTTTTATCTTTCCTTTATCCATTTCCAAATGTTTTTTTAAATTTTCTAATTCAATAGACATTATATTTTCACCTCTGATACTTCATAATCAATCCCATTATTCTCTATTTTATATAGATATCCATCATTTATATTACCAACAATAACAGTTTCATTGTTATTAGTATTCAGTAATATGTTAAATACAAAATTGTTAAAATTCATTGCCTCTGACCGTTCAATATTAGAAATAACATATCCATTATGAATTTTTGTCAATAGCACATAATCTTCAAAATCTATTTTAACAAAATATTCAGCTTCATTACTTGTATCTTTAAAACACATATTAATTTCAAACTTGTTAATTTCAAAATCTACATAGTTTAATCTTAATGGCACTGCAACTCTAGTTTTTAAACTCAAATTATTTATAAACGCGAATCCTTTTACAGTTTGACCGTTCCACCGTAATACATTGCTTTGTATCAATTTTGCCAACTCTTTAATTTGTCTTACATTTTTTGAAAGAATACTTAGAAAAGAAAAATAATTTTCATTATCAAATAACTCATTTTGATAATCTAATAAAAATTGAACTCTAAGAAATGTGTTAACTCGAATTTTATGTCTATCCGTATCTAATTTACCAACAGATTCTATAACTTTTTGAATTGCTCTTTCATTATCTTCAATTTTATCTTCAATTTTATCAACATACTCATCATCATAGTTGTATACCTCAACATTAAATTCATCAATTTTTTTATTTGAATTTCGTGATGGATCAAGAAAATAAATAGCTTTTAATATCTCAGACTTATTTTGGCTTTCAAATAATAAATAAGGTAAATATGATGTGTAATTACTTTTAATTTCCTTTGCTGGTATAATAATATCGTGAATAAAGTTCAATACATCTCGAGTGGAGATGATTATACCATTAGAAACTTGAATTCTTATCAATAAATATTTAATTGCTTCTTGGACTTTCTTATTTAAGAACAGCTCATAATTAATATGTTCAACTTTATCATAGCCATTTTCTAAATCATTTCTGTAAGCATTATAAAATGGATTATTTTCTTCTTTTAAACATATTTTTTTAAAAATTTGATCATAATATAAGCTGTTCACACCCGTCTCATCAATTTCAAAGTTTGCATTATTAAAAAATGAAATCACTGATACTTTTTTATCTTCTATATTTTCCTGATTATTTTTTTCTATATTACTCAATGCAATTGTAATTTCACTTAATGTCGAATCTGACTTTATTTTATGAAGTAATCTCTTAACTACCCCTAAATTAATAGCAATAATAACATGTTTATAACCTTCAATTTCATTCTTATTCTTTGTGAGAATATCCATTAACGAATCAATAGATGATAAATTAGGATTAATGCTTTCCGTTGCATCATTATGTATATATACTTTATTTTTTTTAAAAATATCAAAATATTGATTATTCATGTAAGATAATAGATGCGATTTTCCATCTCCTAC
Organism: Dellaglioa sp. CoH-56-MRSF-13; assembly: GCF_056782095.1. The sequence continues at coordinate 53,561 of NZ_JBXAYC010000004.1, forward strand.
ATTTCCTACAATAAAAGTTAAAGAACTTTTTTCTCTCTGTATTTTATTAAGAATTATCTTCTCTAACCTATGTTGTATTTCTCGTTCTACGTGCATATATTCATTAAAAGCACTAAAATCACTTGCATCAATTACAGAATCTTTTGCTTCAAATGATAATTTTTTTAACATCTGTGCCAGAGCAGATTCTGTTATATTTTTATCTTTCTTAAATACATCAAAATATTGGTGTATTTCTTCTAACTTATTTATGTCATGAGTAATTGCAACTATTCTAAGTTTTTCAAAATCAATATCTGAAATTAACTTCTTACTTCTTAATTTCAATCCCAAACTATACAAATCATCTAACGAGAATTCTACCTTAGACCCTTCAAAAGATACTTCAAATTTTTTAATCAATATTTTATATAATGATTCTGCTTTCATCAAATATAAATCCATTATTTCATCTCCTATTGAATATAGTGAATACGCTTTATTATACCTTTTCAATCTAAAAACGTACATACAAAAACATCCTTATAATACTTCATAGTTAATATACCCTTATAAAATACTATTAATAATAATAAAAAAGGTATTGTCATTTTGACAATACCTTTTTCAAAACATCCCTATCAATTAATTGACCAATCACATAATCAAATTGTTCAGTTTCAGCTTTTTTATCTTCACCATGAAATATATTAACTGCTTTAAGTCCATTAGCAGTCGTCGTTGACATTTTAAATCCAGTTAATGACTTATCAACGATAACTTTAACTTTAATGCCCTTATTGAAAGGTGAATTAGGATCTAAAGATCTCTCCAATTGAAAATTACCTGCTTTAGTTTCTGCAAATCCTAAATCTCTTAACGTATATTTTTTTACATCAGAACTCAATTCATAAGTTACTGTATCTCCTAAAAGTTGAATACTTTTTTCAAATGCCATTATTAAATTCCCCCTATTTTTTCAATCTACCAACTATTCTAACTAATTGTACTATAAAAGTATCTATCTCTTCAGCTGTATTATCTTTTCCAAAACTCAATCGAATAGATTCTGTGACTCTCGGACTCTTTTCACCGTACATAGCCATTAATACATGTGAAGGTTCGAGATTACCAGCAGTACATGCAGAGCCACCAGAAACAGCAATACCTGCCAAATCTAACCGGGTCTGTAATACTTCAGTTTGAATACCTTTTATCCAAATATTAAAGACATGTTGTAAGTTATCATCTGAGAGTGTCCCATTAATTTCAAAATCAATATGGTTATCATCTAATCCCGCTATAATTTGCTTTTTGAAGCCTTGATACTTTAATTGTCGTACTTGTTTTTCATCATCTGAGATTAAAGAAACAGCTTTAGCAAAACCTGCAATTGCTGGTATGTTTTCTGTCCCTGCTCGTCTCTTGTCTTCTTGCTCCCCACCTTTAATAAAGGGAGGGAAAAATATAGATTCTCTTCTATAGAGAAAGCCTAAAAATTTAGGCCCATTCAATTTATGGGCTGATGTTGATAACATATCTATATGATCCTCATTAACATCTATATCCAGTAGTCCATAAGCTTGAACAGCATCCGTATGGAACCAAGCTTGATGATCCTTTAAAATCTCACCAACTTCATGAATTGGCATATGACTTCCCGTCTCATTGTTACCCATCATGATTGAAACAAGAATTGTATCATCTCTTAAAGCCTCTTTAAAATCGACTATATTGATAACACCATCTTCATTAACTGGTAAATAAGTAACTTCAAATCCAATTGATTCTAAATATTTCATTGTTTTTAAAATAGCCTGGTGCTCTACTGCTGTTGTGATTAAATGCTTACCTAATGTTTTTCTCTGAATAGCTGTTTGCATAATAGCCATATTATCACTCTCAGTACCACCACTTGTAAAGATGATTTCTGATTCTTTTGCATGAATACTATTTGCAATAATTTGTCGACTATCATCAAGCACCATTCGTGCTGAACGTCCAAATTGATGTGTACTTGAGGCATTCCCGAAGGTGCTCTTCATCATATCTGTCATCACTTCAACGACTTCATTTGCCATTGGTGTGGTTGCTGCGTTATCTAAGTATATTCCTGACATTAATTTAGTTTATCTCCTTTTAATTTAGCTTAATAATGATAGAATCATTCGTGCTGATTTTTGACCAGCTTCAATAATAAAATCATCAAATGTTTGTCCAGCTTCTTCATCGCCAACATCTGACATCGCTCTAACAATAGTGAATGGAATACCAAATTGGTGTGCTGCCTGACCAACTGCGGCACTTTCCATTTCACTACAAAGAGCATCAGGAAAATGATTAAGTATGACATCTGTCTGAGCTTGACTTGCTATAAATTGATCACCAGATACAATTAGTCCTGGTTTTATACTTAAATCATTTTCTTGAGCCGCTTTTTTAATTGCATCGTTTAAATTTGTATCTGCCAAGTATTTAGTTGGTTGTTGGGGTAATTGACCAATTTCATATCCAAAAGCTGTTGCATCAACATCATGATAGGCAACTTCTGTGGCTAAGACCACATCTCCAATTTTAAGTCCATTACCAATACCACCAGCTGAACCAGAATTAATAACGGCTGTTACTCCAAATTCTGCAATTAAAAGGGCTGTTGTCATCCCTGCTTGTACCTTACCAATACCAGATCTAACCAAAACAACTTCTTTTCCATTAATTTGGCCTGTATAAAATGAAATCCCGCCAATTTCTTTGTCTTTTCTATTCTCTAGATGACTTCTAAGCGAAAGAATTTCTTCCTCCATTGCACATAAAATACCGTAAATCATGTTGTTACCCTCCATTTTTTATTAATATCTAAGGTAATAAGAATAAAGCTAAAAATACAATTACAATTGCAATAACTAAAAATACAATTGTCCAATTCAAAAATTGGTTTAATTTACTTTTTTTATTTGTTTTTTCTGGTTGTTCTGAAGATGAGCTTCTTGTTGGATGTTCATCTTGGTATTCCTTTTCAACTCGTTGACGTTCTTTTTGTCGAAATTCAGGATCATTCTTTAATTCTTGTAATCTCTGATATTCACTTCTCGATAACTTTTTTTCATCATCCATGTAATTCACCTTTTAATCGTTCAATTTCCCAATGATTAACCGCTAAAATAGTTTTAACATCAGTTATTTCACCAGATTTAATTTTAGCTTGAACCTCATTAAACGTCAATTCGACTACATTTAAAAATTCATCAATATCCTGAGGTAACTCGTTATCTACATTTTCTAATCCAGTCGCATAGAATAGCGTTAAATATTCGTCCGCAAATCCTAATGCTGAATGAAACCCATATATTTCAGCTAAATGTTTAGCTTCATAGCGTGTTTCTTCATTCAGTTCACGTGTTGCAGTCTCGATTAAATTATGATCATCGCCATCAATTTTACCGGCCGGAATTTCTAATGATGTCTTCCTAATAGGTGCTCTCCACTGGTTAACTAGAACAATTTTTTCTTCATCCGTTATTGCTAATATACCTACAGCACCATGATGATGTACGATTTCTCTATTTGATTGTTCACCATTTGGTAGTTTAACCGTCTCATTAACAACTTCTATAACATGTCCTTTGAATATTAATTCTTCTGATAAAACTTTTTCTTCTAAATTCATTTAATTAACCTCGTTATTTTACTTTTCCTAGTTAAAATATTGTTTTAAAAAATGAGTTACTTTCTTTTCATACTCAACTTTATCTTTTGTAAATGACGTAGCATGTTTAGCACCATGTGCAATGAAAATTTCTTTAGGTCCTCTTGTCGCAGCATAATTTTGATAAATCATCTCAGTCGGAACAAATTTATCGTCACTACCATGAATAAATAACACAGGTAACTTATTATGATTTAATTGCTTAATTGAACTTGCTTCATAAAATGAGTAACCTGCTTTAACTTTTGATATCAGACTAGCAATAGGGATAATAGGGATTTTAGGTAACTTATACATCTGTTTCAACTGATAAGTTAACTCATCAGCCACACTTGTATAGCCACAGTCTTCAATAATTGCCTTAACTTGTGAAGGCAATTTTTTCTCTCCACTCAACATCATAACCGTTGCGCCACCCATACTAACACCGAATAGAGTAATTTTTGAATCTGTACCTTTATATTTAATTACTTTATCAAGCCACTGTAAATTATCTTTTCTCTCTAACCAACCATAACCAATATAATCACCTTGACTTTGGCCATGTGCTCTTGCATCTGGTGCAAGAACATTATAGCCTTTGTCATGATAAAAATGAATAAAGCGGACCATTTCTTCTTTCTTTCCCATAAATCCATGAGCAACAAATATTGTTTTATTAGTTTTACTTTCTGCAGGAACATAAATTGCTTTAAGCTTTAAATTATCTTCAGATTTGATCTGCCAATTTAATTTTTTAACTTGTTTTAACCAAGTGTATTCTTTCTTTAACTCAGCACTTTTAGGTTCTGAATTAATAAATTCCTTATTGGTTGGTGTCTCCGCATATTCAAATAAATAATAACTAATGCCAAAAATAACAAAGCCAATTATTATCAGCATTAAACAAATTCCAATGATCCATTTTTTCATTAAATTTCCTCAAGCGTTTCCCTTTATTTTAAATTAAAAAAAGGATAAAAGACAGTCATTTATGTCTTTTACCCCCATAAAATTACATAATACTTAATATAAACTTTAAATAAGCATCCTGTTCATTAGTTGATATCCATTTGGCCTTAGAAAAATCACCATTCAGAGCATCAGCTAACTCAATTGTTATATTCGCAACATTAGTTGCATTACCAATTAGAGACATCCAGTAATTGCCACTCTCATCTTGATGCACAACAGTTTTAACCATACCACCAGGATTTTTTACATTAATTTCAGTTCCAAATGGCACTTTACCTTCACTTAACAGAACAAACATTAAACTTGAAGCAGACATTGCTGTTCCACACGCATTAGTAAACCCAACTCCGCGTTCATAAGTTCTAACAAAAATTGATTTATTATCTAATTTTTCAACAAAACTAACGTTAACACCATCTGGAAAATACGGATTTTCACCGTTTAAATAAGTTGCAATTCTTTCAAGTTCCGGTCCTTGTAACGTTGTATGATCAACAAAAGTAATTAAATGCGGATTTGGTACCGAGACAGCTGAAAACTTTAACGTTTGTGAAAATTCAGGAATAATTTCATCTACCAATGTTTGTCTTTGTAAAAACATTGGTAACGTTTGTGACTCAAAACTAACAGGTGAAATTTCGACATTGTAAGCTGCAACGCCTGCCTGAAGATTTGGTGCTTTCTTAACATCTAAATCAGCATGCATTGTCTCAACTTTAAATTCTGTTTGTCCAAATTTAGTTTCTAAATAGCGCCCAACAGTTCTTAAACCGTTTCCACACATACTAGCCTCTGTACCATCAGCATTGATGACTCTCATTTGACCTAGAACACCATTATGACTTGATTTATCAACGACTAAAATGCCATCTGAGCCACCGTGTAATCCAGATTCTCGATCACACATTTGAATTGCTAAATTCTTTAATTTTTCATCTGATAATGCTGTCTCTAATTTAGTTTGATCTAAAAGAAAAAAATCGTTTTCTGATCCATGTACTTTTACTAATTCCACATTGAACACCTGCTCTCACTATAATTGTATACCTTACATATTACGCTATATTTTTAGGATTGTAATCAATTTGACTCAAAAAAAGGAATAACTCTACGTTATTCCTTTTTTGAAATATTTAATTTTCAAAACCTTCTGTAACTGCCTCTGGATAACCTTGTTCAACAATCGTTGCACAACGATGACAGAGCGTTGGTAACGCAGTATCCTCCCCAACATCAGTCTTAACCATACGACATCTTTGACAAACTTCACCGTTAGCTACTTCAACTTTAACAGCTAAGTTATCAAAATTAGTTGCATCTTCTGGAACATCATCAATAGATAAAATTTCTAAATCAGAAACAATCAATTGTTGACGGATATCCGTATCAAGTACGTTAAGTAATTCTTTATCAGAATCATTCACATATAAAATAACTTTTGCTTCAAATGATTTCCCAATTAATTTTGCATCACGCGCATCTTCCAAAGCCTTTAAGACATATGAACGAATTTTCATGAATGCTTGCCAATTTTCAACAATTTTAATTTCACCATCAAAATGGGCAACTTCTGGCATTTCACTTAATTGAACATATTCTTCTGGTTCTTTCAAATAGTCCCAAACTTCTTCAGTTGTATGTGGCAAGATAGGTGTTAATAACTTAGCCATTGTTGTTACAATCTGGTATAGAACAGTTTGCATTGAGCGTCTTTCAAAACTATCTTCAGCTTCAATATAAACGATATCTTTTGCAATATCTAAATAGAATGCTGATAAGTCATTTGAAATAAATGTAATCACTTTTTTGTAAATTGCTAAGAAATCATATTCAGCATAATCATCCAAAACCTCTTTTGAAAATGTATTTAATTTAATTAACATATACTTATCTGCTGATGCCAATTCATCAAATGCAATTGCATTTTCATTTGGATCAAAGTCAGTTGTATTAGCCAAAATAAATTTAAATGTATTTCTAATCTTACGATATGTTTCAGAGACTTGTTTTAAAATATCCATTGAAACAGCGATATCAGAAGATGTATCTGCTGATGCTGTCCATAATCGGATAATCTCAGCTCCTGATTGTTTAATAACTTTACTTGGTAAAATGATATTCCCAAGCGATTTACTCATCTTATGTCCTTTATCATCAAGTACAAATCCTTGTGACATCAACTGTTTGTATGGTGCAATTCCATTAGTTGCAACGGATGTAATAACACTTGAATTAAACCATCCACGATATTGATCTGAACCTTCCATATATAGATCTGCAGGATACGTTAAATTATCACGTTTACCTAGCACTCCACGATGTGAAGAACCTGAATCAAACCAAACATCCATGATATCTTCTTCTTTTGTAAATTCACCATTAGGACTATGTTCACTTGTAAATCCTTCAGGAAGTAGTGCTTTAGCATCATTTTTGAACCAAATATTTGATCCATTTTTTTCAAACAATTGAGCAACATGTTCAATTGTTTCTGGTGTAATGATAGGTGTCCCATCTTCTGCATAGAAGATAGGTAATGGAACGCCCCAAGCACGTTGACGTGAAATCACCCAATCGCCACGATCTCTAATCATATTGTAAAGACGAACCTTACCCCATTCGTTTTTAAAATCAACTTTTTCAATTTCTTTTAATATATCATCGCGGAACATCTCTACTGATGCAAACCATTGTGCCGTTGCACGGAAAACAACAGGTTTTTTTGTACGCCAATCATGTGGATAACTATGCGTAAAGAATGAAAGTTTAAGTAAATGACCATTCTCTTTCAATTCATCAGTTACTAATGGATTAGCTTTATCATAAAATATCCCTTCAAATCCAGGCGCATCTTCATTCATGACACCTTTTTCATCTAAAACAGATACAACGGGTAATTTATACTTTTGTCCAGCAATAAAATCATCTTCACCATGTCCTGGAGCAGTATGAACAAGTCCTGTACCAGAATCTAAAGTAACATGGTAACCTAGAATAACTAATGATGTACGATCATATAATGGATGTTGCACTGTCATATATTCCATATCGCGACCAGAAAATTCTTTTAATACTTCAACATTTTCCCAATCAAATTCTTCTTTTAAAATATTTAAACGTTCTTCAGCGACAACATATTTTTTCCCATCAGCATTAATTTGGATATATTTATAATCAGGATGTACAGCGACACCATAATTAGCTGGAATTGTCCATGGTGTTGTTGTCCAGATAATCATTTTTGTATCTGTATCTAAAATATCTTTCCCATCAACTACATCAAATGTAATATACATTGATGGTGATTTAATATCGTGGTATTCAATCTCTGCTTCAGCTAATGCTGATTCAGACGATGGTGACCAATAAATTGGTTTTTTACCTTTATAGATGTAACCTTTTTCAGCCATTTCACCAAACATTCTGATTTCTTCAGCTTCAAATTCAGGTTGTAAAGTCATGTATGGGCTATCCCATTCAGCTGCAACGCCTAAACGTTTAAAATCTTCGCGTTGCAAATTAACTTGCTCCAAAGCATATTTTTCACATAATTCACGAAAATCAGCTTTTGACATGGTTTTACGATCAACACCTTGTTTAACCAATTGTTGTTCAATAGGAAGGCCATGAGTATCCCAGCCAGGAACAAAAGGTGATCTGAAGCCCATCATTGATTTTGAACGAACGATAATATCCTTCGTAATCTTATTTAAAGCATGTCCCATATGGATATTACCATTAGCGTATGGAGGTCCATCATGTAAAATGAAACTTGGTTTCTTTTCATTTAACTTTTGTCTTAGTTCATAAACACCGTTTTGTCTCCATGCATCTTCACGCTCTGCTTCTTTAACTGGTAAATTTCCACGCATTGGAAATTCTGTCTTACCTAAGTTTAAGGTTTCTTTCATTTTCATATTATAAACTCCTTTTAAAAGTTATTTTATTTCATTATACACAAAAAGACTCCGTTACAAGGGACGAAGTCTTCGTGTTACCACCCAAATTTAGAAACTTAACATTATATAACGTTAAATTTCACTCAATCATCGTGATAACGGAGATGAAGCCGATTAAACTTACTTGATCATTTCAGTTTAATGAAATCGTTGAGATGATAAATTATATAATACTTATTATCGACCTTCCACTATCATCGACTCGCTAAAAATGTATCATATAATTGTTATTCTCAAATTTATTTATTATCTGGGAAAATGACCATTGTATCTTGATCATTTTGCTCAGAATCTTCATTTGCATCTGATTCAGCAATAATTTCTGTAACAACAATATCGTCATTATTATTAACTGATTCTTTTATTTCTTTGGCTTCACGTTTTTCTTTGTCTTCTTCACGTTTTAAAACGTCTTGAATTTCAGAATATGTGCTTGTCTCGCCTTGTTTTAAAATTTCGTCCCAATCAGAACTTTTAACAACTTCTAATTGTGATTCCATCATAACTTTTAAACGTTGACGGAAAATACGTGCTTGTTTCTTCAAGTCATCAGTCTCAACAGCTAATTTTTTAGCTTTTTCTGAAGCCATATCAATAATATGTTTAGCTTTTTCATTCGCTTCATCAATAATATCATGACCTTGCTTTTGTGATTCTTTATTAATAATTTCAGATTCACGCTTAGCATTAACCTTAACGCGATCAGCAGCTTCTTGAGCAACAATAATTGATTGATTTAAAGAATCTTTTAAATCATTAAAGTATTCTAACTTTTCATTACTAGTTTTAACTTCTTCAGTTAAATTTTCATTTTCTTTTAACGTTATTTCATAATCTTTAATAATTTTATCTAGAAAATCATTAACCTGGTCTTGATCATAGCCTCGTAATTTTACGTTAAATTCTTTATTATGAATATCTAATGGACTTAAAGTCATTTTGCACGTCCTTCAAAATTTATTTTTTTAATATTGATAACTCTAATTTATATTTATCTTTTCTAGTCATACCTGCAATAAAATCTAACTTGATTCGTCCAAAACCACGAATTGACAAAACATCAAACTCTGCTAATTCATAATCAGGCTTATTAATAACTTGCCAATTTAAACTAACTTTTTCAGAATTAACTAAATTTTTGGCGTTTTGTCGAGACATATTATAAACAGCTGATATGACTGAATCGATTCGTAACGATGAAACTAATTCATTTTGCGATTGCCACTCATCTGTGACACTCACCGTTTGTGAAAAAGGAATCTCTTCAAGTGATACCTTAATTTTACCAATACGATCAACTTGACTAATCAAATAATTAGCCATCTTTTTTTCAACAACAACCTGCCATTGCTGACCATCTGTTAAAATATCACCAAGTACTTCTCTATCTAATCCCGCATTAGCCAAAGTTCCCAAAATTTGTCCATGTTTTAAGGTAGCAAATTTTATTGGATACTTAATTTCAATAAGTTGTAAATCAAAATCACTATCTTGAACATCGAAATACGCTGGATAAAAAAGTAATCTTTTTCGTTCAGCTTCTTTCGTGCCACCAAATAATTTTAAACTAATTTCGTCATTTTGGCCTAATAGATAGGTCGCAATATGTGCCTCTCTAGGATTTAAAAAATGAGTTAGAACTGCCCTGTACTCTGATTTAGCTTGCTCGATATAATCTGACAATGTATCAATAATTTCTTTTTCGTCGGACCTGAAATGTTGGTAAATTGTATCATTCATATATCATTAGCCTCCAACATAAAGACGAATCAAAGTAGTCAGAAGTCCCATAACCCCATTTTGGATGAAGCTTAGCGCGATTATCGCAATAATTGGTGAAAAACTAATACCCCCAATTGCCGGGATAAAACGGTCAAAAAATGCAAGGTATGGTTGACAAATTTTACTTAAGAAATGGCCAACCGGCGTATTATAAGCGCCTGGAAACCATGACATTAAAACGTAAATGATAATTGCTAGCTCATAAGCATCAAAAGCCCACGTAATCACTTTAGCTAGAAATGTAATAAACTCAATCATTTGTATACCTCGATTTTTCTTTTATTCGAATTTTTCAAAAATATTATCTGCCATATTTCCTTCAACAGTAAATGAGTTTGGTGTACAAAGAAAAATATTATCGCCAATTCTTTGAATTGTTCCGTTAATAGCAAAAATTGTTCCGGACAAGAAATCAACAATCCGTTTAGATTGAACTTCATCCATTTTTTGAAAATTTACGACGATTGCTTGATTTTGCATTAAATGCGTTGCAATATCCTTAACATCAGAATAAATTCTAGGTTCAAATAAATTAATTTTTTGTGGTTGACTATATTTACCATTTATCGAAACGACTTTATTACTTTGATTCAATGACGAAGTCCGCATAGACTCTTCGGTTTGGTAATCATCATTTTCAAAATCATCTTCTTCAGCTAACCCAAAAAAACGACCAATTTTTTCAAAAGCCATAATATCCGTAACCTCCCCATTGATTCATTTAATTAATCTTTACGTCGTTTTCTGAAAAACGGTGGTGTACTTAAACTATCATCATTATTTGTTGCTAAATCATCAGTTTTGATATCATTCTTAAAGACATCAAAATTTGGTTTTTCAACATTTTCAAATTCTGTTGATTTTTTTTCTTCAGGTTGACTTGATGGGTGCATAATATCCCAATCGTCAAAACGATCTTCTTGCTTTTCAGCTAATGTTGCTTTAGGTGCATCAGTTCTTGGTAATGTTCGTGTACGAACTGTGGCTTTTTTTTCTTCTTTAACATCATCAATACCAGTTGCAATAACTGTTACGACGATTTCATCACCTAGGTCTTCATTAATTGACGTTCCAAAAATAATATTAATTTCATCAGTTGCAGCTTGTGAAATAATTTCAGAAGCTTCTTGCGCTTCGAAAAGACTCATATCAGCACCACCGGTGATATTAAGTAGAACTTGTTTTGCACCATCAATTGAAACTTCGAGTAATGGCGAAGAAATTGCTTTTTTTGTTGCTTCAGCAGTTCTATTTTCACCAGTAGCAGATCCAATTCCCATTAATGCAGTTCCTTGATCAGCCATCACTGTTTTAACATCAGCAAAATCTAAATTAATTAAACCGGGTGATGTAATTAATTCAGAAATACCTTGAACACCTTGACGTAAAACATTATCTGTTTCTTGGAATGCTTCAAGCATCGGTGTCTTCTTGTCAATGATTTCAAGTAAACGGTTATTAGCAATAACAACTAACGTATCAACTTGATCTCTCAGATTAGCTATTCCTTCAGCAGCAAAACGGCTACGTTTAGGTCCTTCAAATGTAAATGGACGTGTTACAATTCCGACTGTTAAAATGCCTTGATCTTTAGCGATTTTAGCTACAACAGGAGCAGCTCCTGTTCCTGTTCCACCACCCATTCCAGCAGTAACGAAAATCATATCAGCGCCATCAATAGCTTCGATAATTGCTTCTTCACTTTCTTGTGCAGCTTTACTACCAATATCTGGAGTTGCACCAGCACCTAATCCACGAGTCAATTTAGGACCCAATTGAATTTTAATTTCTGCCTTTGAGCTTTCCAATGCCTGAACATCAGTATTTAATGCAATAAACTCAACACCTGAAACATTTTCATCAATCATACGATTAACAGCATTACCACCAGCGCCACCGACACCAATTACTTTTATTACTGCGCCTTTATCTTCACTTGAGTCCAAAGAAAATTCCATTACTTACTTCCTCCTATTTAATCGAAAAATTCATTAAAAAAGTTTTTAACTGATTTTAATGGATCCCCTGATGTTTTTGGTTTTCTAGTTTTTTTAACTTTGTTTTTTACTTCTTGCTTCTTAGGTTTTTCGTTGTCTGGTTCAACAATACTATAACTTAATTGATCAATATCAAGTCCCATTGCACTTTTCACTAATAATGTGACTTCATCTTGCTCGACTGCATAATTAATCAATCCTAAGGCTTGTGCAAATGAAGGATAGCGTAATCCCATTTGATCAGGGACGTAGGTTTTAACTTGAACTTGCAAAATTTCTGATGCTAATTCTGTAATTCCTGGTAAAGCTGCAAGACCACCAGTTAAGATAACGCCACCTGGTAATTCTAACGCCTTGATAGCATCTAATGAACTTTTTATTTTATCTAAGATTTGAGAGATTCTTGCTTCAATAATCTCTGCTAAATATTTTTCAGAGATATTGATTGGCTCACTTTGTCCAACAACATCAACTGGGAAAACATCATCTTCTGATGCTAACTCAGAATTAGCAAATCCATAATTGCGTTTCAATTTTTCAGCATTTTCAACAGATGTATTAAGAACCACTGAGATATCTTTCGTGACAAAATCGCCACCCTCTTGGTCCACGTATGTAAATTTCAACTTATGATCATGAATCACTGAAGCAGTCGTTTGACCACCACCGAGATCAATAAGTACAGTACCAAAGTCTCTTTCGCCATCTGACATCGCAACTGATGCAAGTGCTAATGGGTTCACGATTGTTTCTCTGATAGTTAGCCCAGCATTTTCAACACATTTTTTTAAATTATGAATAATTGTTTTTGGGCCAGTATAAACTGATCCATGCATTTCTAATCTCACACCAATCATACCACGAGGATCCTTAATGCCATCAAATCCATCAACTACAAATTCATCAGCAATAATATCAATGATATCTCTTTCTGGTGGTAAATTTTGAACTAATGCTGCACTCGCAACATTCACAACATCTTCATTTGTAATTTCTTTTGATTCATCTGAAACGGCAATCATGCCGTTACAAGGAATAATTTGTAATAAATTAGCAGGAATACCAACATGTACTTCGTGAATCTGAATATTTGCTTTTTCTTCAGCTTGTTTAATAGCTTTTTGTACTGAAATTACAGCCTTATCAATATCGACTACAATTCCCCTATTCAAACCTTGTGAGCGTTCATTACCAATACCAATTACGTTCAATTGACCATTAACGTATTCAGAAACGATAACTTTAATTGATGTCGTACCGATATCTAACCCCACATATATACCTGCGTTACCCATCTGAAAAAGAACCTCCTTACAGCTTGCTTTTAATATTATTTTTTATAAGATATAGTACTCATATTTTACCACATTAAGACCTGATTTAGAAAGGATATCCCATAGGCCATACCAACTTTGTTAACTTTTCTTATTATATGGATAAGAATATGCACCCACTTCTAAATCAACGACACCTTTTTTCTTCATTTTAGATGAGATACTTGGATAGAAAGCCATTTTATCGGCAAAATTATCAATATTAGCAATAATTTTATTTCTGTCATTCATGTATATATATATTCGCTGATTATTCACTTTGGATGGTTGATAATCGATTTCTGATATTCCATTTCTGATTTTCATCGGAATTTTTTTATATTGTTTAACCATTTTTTGCAATATATTTGTTTGATTAAACTTAGAATACGTAGGATAATTCCCCACTGGTTGGTCAAATTTCTTACTTCCAATTGTCCCATTCAAAAATAATTGATAGTATGTTTTATTTTTATAAATATATCCTGCAAGATCATATTCATTAATAGAAAGTTTAACACCATTCCATTTATTATGGCTAACAGTTAGTGACTTCACCTGTGGCAATTCTTTTTTTATATCCTTTAAAATAGCTTTTTTTCTAAAAAACGCGTGGGATAATGGATCATTAATGTGTAAATTACTAGCATTTTCTACTTGTACTTTTGAAACTGTTTTTTCACCTGAAATACTAATATTTTGTATTTTACTTAATGGTGAAATAAAATATAGTGCAATTAAACCAATAATCAGAAACGAACCAATTATAATAATTAATTTTTGTTTTAGGGCATGATGTTGATATTTTTTTAATTTTGGTAATCGGTCACTAATTGTTTTGGGGTTTCCAAAAAAATCGAATCGTTTATTTTTCTTCTTTTTTTTCTCTTGTAAGGCCTCCCAAGGTGTCAATTCAGCTTTTTTTCTTTTTAAGAATTTATTTTTTGACATCTTATTTGGCCTCCTAACTTATTCTTTAATTTTGATTAAATCTTCCATAACCTTAATTAGATTATCTGCAGCATTGGGCACACCCATTTTACGTGAATTATTAGCCATCTGTCTTCTCACATCAGTATTGAGCATCATTTCATCTGAAACCATGACCAATTTTGATCCCGTTAACTTATCCTCAGTAATAAGCTTAGCTGCATTATTATCAACTAGACTCATTGCATTTTTTACTTGATGATTATTTGTAACATAAGGGCTAGGCACCAAAATAGATGGTAATCCAAGTGCAGTTATTTCTGCTATACTTGTTGCACCAGCACGTCCTAAAATGACAGAAATATGGCTTAATAAATTAGGCATATTATTTAAATATGGTTTTATCACAATATTTTTATTTAATTCTATCCCGTTTAAATCATTCATAATTTTATCGTAGTGAACGTTACCTGTAACAAATAAAATTTGATATGGTTTTTTATTTAATTCAGGAATTGCTTCAACCATTGCTTGATTAATTTTCGCAGCTCCTCTTGAACCACCAAAAACTAACATCGTTGGTACATCATCTAATAATCCATATTGCGATAATGCTTCAATTTCTGTTTCATTTACAACCTGTTGTGCGCGGGGATTCCCTGTGAAAACAACTTTTTTCTTAGGAAATTGATCTGCAACTGATTCAAAAGAAATAGCTACTTTATCAACAAAGTGGCTCAAAAATTTATTTGTTACACCTGCAACACTATTTTGTTCATGAACAATAGTTGGAATATGTAATCGAGCAGCAGCATAAACCACTGCACCACATACGTAACCGCCTGTTCCAATAACAATGTCTGGTTTAAATTCTTTAATCATTTTCTTTGCGTCTTTCACACTTTTTAAAAATAGTTGGACTGTCTTAATATTTTCTACTGATAACGATCTTTTAAATCCTTGAATTTTAATTGTTTTAAATGGAATTCCATTATCTGGAACGATTCGGCTCTCAAGTCCTTTTTCAGTCCCAACATATAAAAATTCAGCCGTTGGATCTTTTACTTTTAGCGCTTCAATAAGGGCCAACGCAGGGTAAATATGCCCGCCAGTGCCACCACCAGAAACAATAATTTTCATTTTATTTATCCTCTACTTGCATTAATTTTTCAACCGCTTCAATATATTTGTCACCACGTACTTCAAATGAAGGATATTGATCCCAACTAGCTGCTGCTGGGGATAACAATATAATATCATTGTTATCACTTAATTTATATGCTTCGGGAACAGCTGCAACAACATCAGTGACTTGCTTAATTTGAGTAATACCTGCCGCTTCTCCAGCATTTCGCATTAAATCAGCTGTTTCACCGAAAACAATCATTGCTTTTACATGTGCTTTAAGTACAGGCACCAATTTTTCAAACGTAAATCCTCTATCTAATCCACCAGCTAATAGTATAATTGGATTCGAAAATCCTTTTACAGCCATCTCAGTTGCTTCAATATTAGTTGCCTTTGAATCATTATAGAATTTGCGATTATGCCATGCGCTAACAAACTGTGTACGGTGGCGTACTCCTGTAAATGTCGATAATACTTCTTGAATAGCAGTATTTGTTACACCTTTAATTTTAGCAGTTACGATAGCTGCAAGCGCATTTTCAATATTATGTTCACCAGGAATATTAACTTCATCCGATTTCATAATGAATTCATTCTGATAGTAAATATTTCCGTCTTTTACATAAGCCCCTGTTTCAATTTCATCTAATCTAGAAAATGGCACAATGTTAGCAGAACTTGTTTTAGCTAGTTCACGAAGTTCTTTTAAATCCCAATTGACAACAAGAAAATCACTAGAATCTTGATTTTCAGTTATTCTCATTTTTGCTTTCACATAATTTTCTCGAGTTTTATGGTAATCCGTATGTGCCTCATAAATATTAGTAATAACGGCTATTTCTGGTTTCAATTTATCAATGCCACATAATTGAAAACTTGATAATTCAGCTACAATAATATCATTTTTGGTTACCTTTTTTGCTACGGCAACAGATGGAACACCAATATTTCCAGCGACAAATGCACGTCCTTGCTTTCTTTCTTGATTTAACATCAATGAAATCAGCGTCGTTGTAGTTGTCTTACCATTCGTTCCTGTAACCCCGATCATTGGCGCTTCAGAAATTTCATAAGCAAGCTCTGGTTCTGTAATAATAGGTAAACCTTTTTCCATTGCCTTTTCAATAAGTAAATTTGTATATGGAATTCCAGGGTTTTTTACGACTAACTCAAAATCCTCATCTAGTAAAGAGAGTGGGTGTCCGCCCGTAATCACTTTGATTCCTTCAGCCAAAAGCTCTTTAGCTTCAGGGTTATCATCAATATTTTTATGATCATTCACAGTCACAAATGCGCCTAAATCTTTTAAAAGTTTGGCTGCATTCAAGCCACTCTTTGCTAAACCTACAACTAGAACCTTTTTATTTTGATAATTCGTAATATTTTTCATTCCAATTAAATCTCCCTTTATAAAATGACTAGTAACGTTAAAATCGCAGCAATTAACCCAATAGTCCAAAAGACAATATCAATTTTCCATTCATTCCAACCACTCATTTCAAAATGATGATGAATTGGGCTCATCTTGAATATGCGTTTACCTGTTAATTTAAATGAAGCTACTTGTAAAATAACACTTGCCGTCTCACAAACAAATATAATACCAATAAAAATGAGTGATAGTTCTTGGTGTAATAAAATTGAAACGGTTGCTAATGCACCACCTAATGCTAACGATCCCATATCTCCCATGAAAACTTTAGCTGGTTTATGATTAAACCAAATGAACGCAATTAATGCGCCAATGACAGATAAACAAAAAATAAGTACATCCTTTTGTTGTTGTACTTGCGCAACAACTGCATATGCACCGAATGCAATAATTGATTGACCTGAAACAAGACCGTCAATTCCATCAGTTAAATTAACCGCATTAGAGAATCCAACAAGCCAAATAATAATGAATACAGCATAAAGAATACCGATTGAGACCTCACCAAAACCAAAGACATTAATTGCAAGTGGCAAATGTTCATGGACATAAACGACGGTGAAGATTAATCCACCAACTATTTGACCCAATAATTTTTGCCAAGGCTTTAAACCTTCATTTTGTCGTTTGAATAATTTGATACTGTCATCCCAAAATCCTAAAATAGCATATAAAAATAAGATGAAAATCATAATCATCATCGCTGGTGTCATAGAATTAGCCCATATACCTGTCCAAATTGCAGTAATAATAATAGCAATATTAAAGACAAATCCACCCATTGTTGGTGTACCAGACTTTTTCTCATGCCATTTTGGTCCTTCTTCTCTAATCATTTGCCCTTGTTTACGTATTCTAAAATAGCCAATAAATAATGGCATAAACATAAACGTTAATGCGAATCCACTTACCAACGGTATAAACATTTCTGGTTTAGTCATTGTCTTATCCTCACTCAATTCTTATTTTTTATTTAATGCTCCCGATGCTTCTTCAACATCGTCAAAATGCACTTTTTCTCGACCAAGAATTTGATAATCTTCATGACCTTTACCAGCAATTAAAATAACATCTCCTGGTTGCGCCTTTTTTATTGTTTGAGCAATTGCATCGTGTCGATCCATTATAACAGTTGCTCTATTTTCTGGAATTCCAGTCAGCATGTCTGCCATAATTTCCTTAGGATCTTCAGTTCTAGGATTATCCATAGTAAATACTGGGTAATCACTATGGTCAGCAGCAATTTTTGCCATTTTAGGACGTTTTCCTTTATCACGATCACCACCGCAGCCAACAATGCAATAAATTTTATTTTGTGCAAAATCTTGTATTGTCTCTAAGACATTTAATAACCCATCTGGTGTGTGCGCGTAATCTACAATTACACTGATACCCGTTTTAGAAGGCACTAATTGAAAACGACCTTTAACACCAGTCACTTTTTCAAGTGATTTAATAATTTGTGTTTCATCAAGTCCAGCAGCATATGCGGCACTAAACGCAGCAAGCATATTATAAACATTAAACAAGCCGATTAATTGCATTGTAACATGAGTTGTTTCACCAAAAAGAATTAAATCAAACTCAGTTCCATGACTCTTAATTTCAATATTTTTAGCTTGAATCATGGCATCATCATTTTCGATACCGTAAGATAATATTTGAGCAGAAGTAAACTGAGTAAACGTTCGAGCCACTGGGTCATCAAAATTTAAAACAGCCACTTTTGAGTCGCCTGATTCAGTATAATGATTACCCAACTGAGCAAATAACATACTTTTTGCATGTGCATAATTTTCCATTGTTTTATGAAAATCTAAATGATCTTGTGTCAAATTTGTAAAAACTGCGATATCAAAATCAATACCCCATACACGTCCTAAGACTAACGCATGTGAAGAAACTTCCATTGCAACAGTTTCAACTTTTTCTTGTTTCATTTGTGCTAAAGTTCTTTGCAATGTAATAACATCTGGAGTTGTATTATTCGAAGGATACAGTGTATCATTTATTTTACGATACATTGTACCGATTAAACCTGTTTTTTGATTTAAGTCACGATAAATTTGTTCAATCAAATGTGTAACAGTCGTCTTACCATTTGTACCAGTAACACCAATCATTCTCATCTGCTGACTTGGGACGCCATAAAATGCATCGGCAAGAATTGCCATCGCACGATTTGTATCTTGGACATAAACGACTGGAACAGGTACATCAACTGGTTTACGAGCAATAATAATCTTCGCACCTTTTTCAACCGCTTGATTCACAAAATCATGTCCATCAACTGTATAACCTTCAACAGCAACAAATAGACTATCTTCAACAACTTCTCTTGTATCTTGTGTTAATAGCTTAATATCTAACTCTGAATCAATCGCCGTTGATACTCGTTTAAATTTTAAACTTTGGATTAATTTATCTGCTCTCATATCTATATTCACCTTTTTATTTTAACGTTAATTTCACCATAGTTGATTTTTTAACAACTGTATTCGCCTTAATACTTTGAGCTGCTACATAACCACTACCCGTTGTCGTTAAGTTTAGTTTCATTAATTCTGCAGCATTCACCGCATCACTCTTTGACCAACCGGTTAAATCAGGCATAATCATTTCACCATTTGTTAATAACAATATTTTACGTCCGGATAATACAGTCGTTCCAGCAGGTGGATACTGATTAGCTACCGTTCTGCCATGTCCGATAACTGCAATATCTAGATTTTGTTCGTTTAATTTTGTTTTAGCTGATGAAGTTGAACTATTTGTAACGTCTGCTACTGTTACATTAGTCTTTGCAGTTGATACCGCTGTTGAACTGTCTTCTTCTAAAGTCCTCTTCATCAATGGATTAAATATTTGTGCCAAAATAGCATTACCACTGGTACCTTGCATATTTTGTGGTTGTTTCATCGTTACATACATAATATATTTTGGATCTTTGGCCGGCGCCATACCTACAACTGAAAAGACATAATTTGCATCACCCGTTAGATATCCAGTTCCATTTGGATCCGAAATTTGGGCAGTTCCTGTTTTTGCAGCTATCTTGTAACCATCAATTTTAAAGGCATTACCGGTCCCATAATTTTTGTAGATAACATCTTGCATCATGCTTAATACTTCTTTAGACGTTGATTTTTTAATAACTTGTCCTAAATTTGTTGTTTTAGCTTGATACGTTGTTTTTCCAGTATTAGGATCTACAATTTTATCCACAAGCGTTGGTTTGATCATCTTACCGTTGTTTGCAAATGCCGTAAAACCTTGCATCATTTGCATAGTTGTCACATTTATTCCTTGACCAAAAGCTGTATCTGCTTGTTCAATTGGGTATTGAAATTCAATACTACCTTTTGCTTCATTAGCTAATCCCAGATTTGTACTTTCCAGGAAACCAAATTTTTTAATATATTTAAGCCAAGCAGTATGCCCCATCGCTTGTTCCAACTTAGCCATACCAACATTACTTGAACGAGCGAAACCTTCACGATAAGTGATTAAACCCCAACCAGATGTATTCCAATCAGGAACAATCTTAGTTCCCACTTTTAAAACACCTGATTTATAGACGGCATTCTCATTGTAGGCATTATTTTCAATAGCAGCTGCCATTGTAAATACTTTCATAGTCGAGCCAGGTTCATAACTATCTTCAATTAGCGTATTACGCCACATCTTTGAAATACCACTTTTGGTATCTGCATTAAATGTAGGCCGTTGACTTCCTGCCAAAATTTTTCCATTTTTAGCATTCATTATAACAACATTCATTGATTTAGGATTATATGTTTTTTGTACGTTAGTTAGAGTTGTTTCAAGATACGTTTGTAATTTTGTATCAATGGTTGTATAAATATTATTTCCATTTTCAACTTTTTTTGTTTTTGTCTTTGAGTTTGGTAGTTGGTAACCATAACTATCTTTTTGGACCTTTTTTAACCCGTCTGTTCCACTTAATTGTTTATTAAATGCTAATTCTAGTCCCATTACACCAGATAAAGTTGAATCACCTTTTTTTGAAGTGCTTTTTGTCACACCAATTAAATGTGATGCAAAAACACCATTTGGATATAATCTTGCTTGTGTTTCAGTGAAATAAATACCTTTTAAATCTGCTGATTCTATCTTGTTTTTTGTTTCCAAAGATAAGTTTTTACCAGAATTACCAAATTCAACTTGGTAAGTTCCTTTTTTTGCATTCAAAATATTGTAAACTTTAGATTCTTTCATTCCAATCGCATCACTAATAACTTTTGCAGCTTTACTCTTATCAGTAACGTATAACGCTTTGTTATTTGCACCAACATATGATTTTGATAGAACTGCATAAATTGAGTAGTTTGTTGTATCTTCAGCAATCGGTTGATTTGAATCATCATAAATGGTTCCTCTATTTGCTTTATCAATTCGACTATTTTCATAAAGTGCCTGTGTTTGGCTACTTAAATTAACATCTGAAACTTTTCCACCTATTACAATATAAGAAAAACGAATGATAAACATCAAAAGAATCGCTAAAACGGCCAGGATTAGTAGCACACCAAACCTTTGCCTATTTCTACGTTTCTTTTTCATGTCATTTATCATCCGTTGCTTTTGATTATTCATTTCGTTACATTCCTTATTCTACTCTCACTTAAATTAAGACCATTTTTATTAGCGATACTATTTAATCGATCATTACTGGCAAGTTCGTTCACTTCTTGTGTCAAATCAGAACTCTTAGTTTGAATAGCTGTTATTTCGCTGTTAATATTTTGTAAAAATTGACTACTATTAGACAACTCTACCTGAGATGAAACTAGCATAAGCATAAGTACCAAAGAAATTGCACCAATTAAACCAAATAATGATTTTTCAATTCTAGAAAATGCAACACTTTGTGATCCCACTGTTTTTTTATGTATAGGTTGTTGTCTTGGATTTTCTTTATATTCTCTTGGCATTTGTCGTGCTGTGCTATTTTGTGCCATGATATGTAACCCCTTTATTATAAAATATTATTTTTTCAATCGTTTTATAATTCTCAATTTTGCTGAATGTGCACGCCTATTATTCTGTAATTCTAATTCTGATGGTAAAATTGGCTTTTTATTAACTAGTGCATAATTTGGCTGAATATTATCTGGAATTACAGGTAAACCCGGTGGTAACTCTGGTAAACTTGTTCGTTCCTTAAACATCGTTTTGACCAATCTATCTTCTAATGACTGAAATGTAATAACGCTAACTTGCCCCTTAACATTAATTAAATCAATTGCTTGCTCTAATGAATCTTCTAAAACACCCAATTCATCATTAACCGCAATTCGAATAGCTTGAAAAACTTTTTTAGCAGGGTGCCCACCTGTTCGTCTTGCACGAGCCGGAATACCCATTTTAATTAATTCAACTAATTGACTAGTTGTAACAATTTCTTCATTTTCTCTAGCATTTTCAATCTGACGAGCAATTGACTTTGCAAATTTTTCTTCACCATATCTAAAAAAGATTCTAATAAGTTCTTGATATGTCCAATTATTAACAATCTCTTTAGCTGTTAATTCTGCACTTAAATCCATCCTCATATCTAACGGCGCATCGTGCTGATAACTGAAGCCTCGTTCTGCGACATCAAATTGTGGGGATGATACACCTAAGTCATAGAGTACACCATCTACTTCCGTGACATTAAGTTCCAGTAACGCGGCTTTTAAATCTTTAAAATTGCGTTTAATAAACGTAACTTGTCCATTTTCTATGTATTTTTTTAAATGCCCTTCATTATAAGTAATCGCTGTTTGATCTTGGTCAAAAGCATATAAATGTCCCTCCGTACTTAGTTGAGACAGGATTAGGGCACTATGTCCACCGCCACCCAAAGTACAATCAACATATATACCATCTGGTTTAATAGCCAACCCATCTACTGCTTCATTTAGTAGTACTGTTTCATGTTCAAATGTCGTCATAGTTTTATCCCCTTTCATACGTGTTATTTAAAATCCAAAATCAATCATATTTTCTGCAATTTCATCAAAATTTTCTGATGCACTCTCTGAAAAACTATTCCATCGATCTTCACTCCATACTTCGAATCTGTTTGAAACACCTACTAGCACACATTTTTTTTCTAAATCAGCATGTGTTCTTAAAGGAACTGGAATATTAATACGGCCTTGTTTATCAAATTCACATTCTGTAGCTGCAGAATATAAAAATCTTACAAAAGCCCGTGAATCTTTTTTTGTTAAAGGGAGTGTTTTAAGCTTTTCTTCTAGGAGTGTCCACTCTGTTTGTGTATATCCGAATAAACAACCATCCATACCTCGAGTAATAACAAATTTCTCACCTAATTCCTCACGAAATTTAGCTGGAATAATTAATCTACCTTTAGTATCTAAAGTGTGTTTAAATTCGCCCATAAACATTGTGTACAGCCCCCCTTCATAGTAACTATTTAAATTTTACCACAATGCCCCACATTCCACCACTGAATTCCCCAATATTATGATTTTAAATGATAATATACAAAAAAACACTCAATCCTTTTTAGATTAAGTGTTTTTTACATTACTTATAATTAAAAATGTAGGACGATATCCTTAAAATAGTACTAAAAAGAGAAGCATTAAGAGGTACCATCCAAGCATATAAATATCAGTAATTTTCCAAATGGTCTTGAAAAATTTTGCATAAATTAATTCTCCATCTCGATACGCATACATAAGCGCACTAGCAATACCAATTAAGCACCAAGAAAATATTATAAATGGTGTAATCGATAAATTAAACTCTCGTACTGATAAAATATGTGTCAATAAAAGAAGTAATGGTGGTAAAAAATCAATGATTTGCAACCGTTTAGGCCAATTTTTACGTAAAATACGTTTAAGTAAAGTTAAAATTAGAATATATCCAAATATTAAAATTATCGACCCATACCAAGTTCCAAAAAATGGTAAAAGTTTCATAAATTACCCCTTTTAGATACTGCTTAAAAAGACATCATGTAATGCATTAACAGCAGTTTTTAAATCGTCCTGTTGAACTAAAATCCAAATTGTCGTATAACTATCAGTTGTTTGAAGAATATTAATATCCTTCTCAGCTAGTGCTGTTACAATTTTGGCCGTAACACCTGGTGTTCCAGTCATCCCCGCTCCCACAATTGAAACTTTCGCACAGTTTGGAAGCACTGAGACATCAATTCCAGCATCTACTAAAAGTTGTTTAGCTTTTTTTTCATCATCATTGAACAAATTAAAGAGGACTTTGCCAGGTGAGATATTAATAAAATCAACGCTCAAATTATTATTGGACATCAAATTAAAAACATCTTTTGGAGCATGATTAACTGTTTTAATTGTAAATTGACTGAGTCCAGTCACATGAGCAATACCAGTTACACTACGATAATGCTTTACACCTAAGTTTCGGTCGGTCACAAGGGTTCCCATCTCTTCAGGACTTTGCCAAGTTGAGCGAATCCGAACTGGAACATGGGCTTGTTGCGCAATTTCCACTGCACGAGGATGGATAACTTTCGCACCTTCATGAGCCATATTTGCAACTTCTTCATAACTGACTGTTTCTAGAAATTTTGCCTTTGTAACTAATCTAGGATCGGCAGTCATCATCCCTGACACGTCAGTAAAAATATCGACACGTTCAGCATCTAATGCTGCTCCAAGTAATGCAGCTGTCGTATCACTTCCACCACGCCCAATAGTCGTCGTTTGACCTTTACTTGTAGCACCTTGGAACCCAGTCACAACTAAAACATCAGCATCTTTAAATGCCTCATCAATTAAATCAGTATTAATGTTAATTACTTTAGCATTCTGAAATTCATCAGTTGTTTCAACTCCAGCATCCTGCCCTGTTAAAGCAGCAGCTTTAATGCCTTCCTTATTCAATAATTCAGAAAAAACTGCGGCAGAAATAGTTTCACCAACAGAAACAATCATATCAAGTTCTCTATTAGAAAGTAATGATTGCTCTCCATCGACAAGTCCTAATAATGA
This sequence comes from Dellaglioa sp. CoH-56-MRSF-13, assembly GCF_056782095.1. The sequence continues at coordinate 78,756 of NZ_JBXAYC010000004.1, forward strand.
ATCAGTTGCATAAGGTGCACCTTTACGCCCAATTGCTGAAACAACGACAACGACTTGATACCCTTTATCAACTGAATATTTTACGTGTTTTAAAGCTGCTCGTCTCGACTCATCGTCTTGAACCGATGTGCCACCAAACTTCTGAACCATAATTGTCATTATTTTGAACTCCCACTATTTATTATTTAGCTTTTTCTGTTACTGTTTTACTATCTTCTAATATGTCACTTTCAATGTAAATACGATGCCATACCATAAATGTTAAGACAGTCCATATTTTTCTGGAGTTATCTCTAACACCAGCACGATGTTCATCCAATAAATCTATGAAATATTGTTTGTTAAAAAATTCATCTGTTTGAGAATCATTAATAATTTGTTTAGCCCAGTCATACATTTCGTCTTTTAACCAAAAACGAATAGGCACAGGGAAACCTAATTTTTTACGATTTAAAACATGGTCAGGAACGATACCTTCAGCAGCTTTGCGTAAAGCATACTTGGTTGTTCCATGTGCAATTCTCAAATCTGCAGGCACTTCAGAAGCAACTGCAAAAACTTCTTTATCCAAAAATGGTGTTCTCAATTCTATGCTGTGTGCCATTGTTGTACGATCGGCATTATGCAATAAATCTCCATTTAACCATGTATGCATATCAATAAATTGCATTTGATCTATTTTATTGTAATCTTTTGATGCATTATAATATTGGCCAGTAATACTTTGGAATGGATGATTTTTATTATAGTCTTTAAAGAATGCTTCTTTTTCTTTTTCATTAAAAATAAAAGCATTACCAACGTAACGATCCTCCATTGGTGTCGTGCCTCGAAGAAGGAAACTTTGTCCACGCATCCCTTTAGGCATCATTTGAGCAATTTTATTCAACGCACCATTAATTGGTTTAGTGTATTTAAATCCTTTTAATGATTCAGGTTCATGATAAATAGTGTAACCACCAAATAGTTCATCAGCACCTTCACCCGTCAATGCAACTTTAACACGTTTTCTGGCCTCTTTAGCAAGGAAATATTGAGGCACAGCAGCCGGATCAGCCAAGGGATCATCCATATTCCAAATAAAATGTGGAAAAGCCTTCATAAATGCTTCAGCCGTAATAACAGAACTAAAATTAGCGACATTTAATTTTTCTGCGGTTTCTTGCGCAACATCTATTTCACTATAGCCTTCACGTTCAAATCCAACTGAAATTGTTTCTAATTTTGGATTTAATTCTTTAGCAATAGCAACAATAATAGACGAATCAATTCCACCAGATAAGAATGAACCAACTGGTACATCGGCACGCATATGCTTATCAACTGAATCAATTAAGACGTCTTTAATACGTTTAATATATGTCTCTTCTGGACGAACTACTGGATGAAATTCGGCAGAAAAATATCGTGTAATGACTGGCTTCTCGCCTAATTTTTTCGTTAAATAATGTCCAGGTTGTAACATATCAATTTCTTTAGTTAACGTTTCTGGTTCTGGTACAAATTGGAATGTCATATAATCTTGAAGTGCATCTTTATCAAATGTCTTATTTTTTAAAACTTTATAAATAGCTTTACTTTCCGAACCATAATAAAAATTGTCATCTGCTATAGCGTAATAAAATGGTTTAATCCCAAATTGATCACGGGCAGCAAAAAGTGTTTTTTCTTGCGTATCCCAGATAACAAATCCAAACATTCCGCGGAATTGCTTAACAGCTTCTGCACCGTACTTAGCATACATACCTAAAATGACTTCTGAATCAGAATCTGTTTTAAATTCATAACCATCAGCAACTAATGCTTCACGTAGTTCAATATAATTATAGATTTCACCGTTGAAAGTTAACCAGTAACGTTCATTTTCATATGAAAGTGGTTGGTGTCCGCCTTCTAAATCAATAATACTTAATCTTCTAAATCCCATTGTTATATCATCATCACTAAAATAACCTGAATCATCAGGACCACGGTGAACAATCATTTTTGTCATATTATGAACAATTTTATCGTAATCATCATTGGTATTTTTTTGTCTGTCGCTCAATACACCTGCAAATCCACACATATTTTCATCCCTCATTTTCATAAAAATCAATGTCTTATATTATAGATGATTCTACCATATATTTCAATTTAGGTTACAGTTATGTTTACTATTATAGCGTATTTGAACTAATCTTAACAACTAGATGTCTGAATTAACGAAAGCTTAAAAAATTTGGTATACTATGTATTATGTTATTCGAATAAAGGGGACTTTGATATTGATAGAATATTATACATCAACTGAGTTAGGTACAATTCAAAAAATAAAAGAATACAGTAAATCATGTTGGATTAACGTTACAAATCCTTCTGAAATAGAAATAAATGAACTTATTAAAAAGTATGCTATACCACGAGACTATATGACCGCTATTTCAGATGATCAAGAAAATTCAAGAACTGAAGGATTGTCTCAAAATATTGTTCCTGACTTAGTCTTAATGCAGTACCCTCATCGCATTAGAAACTCGCTAGGCTACTTAGAATACCAAACGTTTCCTTTTTCAATTATCTTAGCAGATGATGCAATAATTACAGTCTCAAATAGTGAACCAGATTTTATCAGTAAATTTATCGCGGATAGTCCAATTCATCAAATTAAAACGATAACATCGGATCAATTCACTTTGAAATTACTTTGGTATCTATCACAAAGTTTTGTCGTTGCGTTAAAATCTATCATTCAAGAAACCGAAAATTTAGAAAAATCACTTGCTAAAGCAACTAAAAATGAGCAATATTATCAAATGATGTCAATGCAAAAAAGTTTAGTTTATTTTGATGCTGCTTTAAAGAAAAATAATCCAGTACTTCAATCTATGGTTGACTCAAATGAGCATTTCAAACAAAAGGCAACTGATGATTTACTCACAGATGTTTTAATCGAGAACCAACAAGCCGAAACAATGACAAGCATTCAAACTAAAATATTAGAGAATTATGGTGAAATGGTTTCATCAGTTATTTCAAACAATTTAAATATTATCATGAAGGTCTTAACGTCGATGACGATTATTTTAACGATACCAACAATCGTTGGCGGTATGTTCGGCATGAACGTATCCCTTCCTGGTGCAGACACTCATTTTTCATTCTGGTGGTTACAATTAATCACGTTAATAATTTGTTTATTAACTGCTTATTATTTAAAGAAAAATGACTACTTTTAAGTTGACATTTTACTTATAAAAAAGTTATAGTTACACTATTAGATTTGAGAGGGTGGGTAAAACATGAAGAAAAAGAAATCTACATTCCAAAAAATCACAATGTTTGTCGTGTGGTTAATGATTCTTGTAACAGTCGGTGGTGTCGTTTTAACCGCAGTTATGTCAATCGCTTAATTTAAAAATAAAAATTTTAAAGGTTCCCAGCTTAATTAGCTAGGAACCTTTTTTATAAAAAAAGGCGGATTATTATATCCGTCTTTTTCTGTCTATTCTATTTAGCTAGGAAGATTCCTGGACTTTTTTTAAGTATGATACTAAGTATCAAGGTAGCAATAATCATGTTAATAATCATACTCCCACCATTGACAACTGCTGAGTACACAACTGGAGAAAGCCCCCATTGAACATATTTTGACCAAAAAATGATACCAGCCATAAAATGAGCACTGTATTTTAGAAATACAGCTATTAAAATCGCAAAAGTCAGTGATTGTATGGCACCACGCATATTTTTAGTACGCAACTGACTTAAAAAACGAGCAGAGAATAACCCAGAAAATCCTAGTACCAAATTAGCAACTGGATACTCTAAGATAGCCTGAACCGGCGTTAATACAAACGCAGTTCCAATTAAAATAGGTAATATACCATATAGTAACCCAATAATTAATCCCATTTTTAATCCGCGTCGTAAACTGTATACCACAATAGGTAACACACCTAGTGCAATATCAATATTTGGCGGATTAGGAACAAATGATAGCGCCATTGCTAAAGCGGCCATAACGACCCCTTCTAGTAATATCAATAATTTTTTTCTTTCCAACAAAAAAACCTCCTTTGACTTAGTAAACCAAGCACAAAGAAGGTGTTAATCTTCTACACACAATTCCTACGTTTGCATTAACAAACAGGTTCCAAGGGTCTGAATTTCTTCACTCTCAGCCAAAATTAATCGGCTCCCCTTTGTGTTGGTCTCCGATTAATAATATCGCATACATCCTGAAAAACGTCAAGCGTTTCCATTCCTATAATATCGGTGAAAGAAGTCTTGAAAACTGTTGCTTAAATTTCAACCAATGTGATTGATCATTAAAATACCTTTTCGTTAAAAGACTACTTTGTTCCATATCAGTTTCAAAAATTGTTTTAAGTGTGCTTGCCACACCTACATCATAAATAAATGCATTCGCTTCAAAGTTTAACTTAAAACTTCTAAAATCAAAATTAGCTGAACCAACGGATGCAACCATTTCATCAATTACAACTGTTTTAGCGTGTAAAAATCCATTGTTGTATTGATAAATTTCTACACCAATATTCGTTAGATCTTTCGCATAATACTGTGTAGCACGATAAACAAAGGCATGATCTGGCATACAAGGAATCATAATTCTAACCTGAACGCCTGAAGATACCGCAATATCTAACGCTTCTATAACAGAATCATCTGGAATTAAATAAGGTGTTTGAATATAAATATATTTTTTAGCTGAATTAATTAACTTAATATAACCTTTTTTTATTTGTTCAATTTCTGAATCAGGTCCACTAGAAACAATTTGCATGTTAACTTTACCTTTTGTAACAGTTTGTGGAAAATAACTTGACTGGTAATTAATCTGATTATTTCTCGCAGTTGCATTCCAATCCATAATGAACCTACTTTGTAGTGATCCGACAGCGTTTCCAAATACGCGAATATGTGTATCTCGCCAGTTACCAAATTTCTCACTTTCACCTAGATACTGATCACCGACATTGAATCCACCGATGTAACCGATTTTACCATCAATAACGACAATCTTTCTATGATCTCTAAAGTTCAAACGAAGATTTGAAAATGAAAAATGTGAACCCAGAAAGGCTTCTGCTTTACCGCCCAATTCCTCAAGATGTTTGAAGAATTTTTTAGTAGTTCCCTTTGATCCCAATGCATCATAGATGATTCTAACTTCAAGACCTTCATTTGCTTTCATTTCAAGTAACGTCAATAGTTCATTTCCAATATGCCCATCTTCGAATGCATAATACTCAACATGGATATGGTGTTTAGCTTTACGAATGTCTTGAAATAACGTCTTAAACTTATCATGCCCATCAATAAATAACTGAACCTCATTCTTCTTAGTTAAAATAGATTTCTCTATTTCTAAAAACATATGCATGATTTCGTTTACATCATCAGTATATTTACCGCTTGTTGTTAATTCTCCTCTGGCCCATTCTTCTTTTTGTTGATCTACTAATTGGTCAACACCCATACGACCCTGTGTTTTAATATCAAATATTTTTTCTTTTGAAATTTTCTTACCAAAAAAAAGATAAATTAAAAATCCAAAAATAGGTATACCTATCAAGACAAGAAGCCATGCCCATGTTGCAGCAATATCACGTTTTTCTCTAAAGACGGTCACAATTGCCGCTAACAAGTTCAATAAAAAAACAAGTAGCACACCAATATTTACATATGTCATATAGTCCCTCCAAAATTAATTATTTTGAATATTATTATTTTCACCAAACCATTTTTGATTTAATTCTTTTAGATAACCTTTGTTTTGCAACTCTGTTATTGCCCTATTAATTTTTAATTGCATTGTTGTATCAGATTTTCGCATACCTACCGCAAAATCTTCAGTTTTAAAATTACCATTTATCACGTTATATGCATTTGAATTCGACTGATGCTTAATAAAGTAGTTCGCATAGACATCATCAATTAAAAGTCCTTGAATTCTATCTGCATTTAAATCGATAAAAGCATTATCAAATGAATCATATTGAACAGGTTCTTTATCTTTAATATTATCTTTTAAAATATCTGGATGCAAATTTAAGCTATCAAATCCAGCTGAACCACTTTGAACACCTAAAATTTTTTGTTTCATATCAGAAAAAGAATTAATTTCACTTGATTTTTTTGTTACTAATACTTGCTTGTTCGTTAAATATGTACGACTGAAAGCAACATTCTTAGCACGTGCAGTTGTTTTTGTATACCCATTCCAGATTAAATCAATTGTCCCATTTTTTAATTCCGTTTCTTTCATAGACCAATCAATTGTTTGGAAATCAACTTGAATATCATATTTTTCAAAAACTTTTTTTGCTAAATCAACATCATATCCTACTAAACTACCATCTTTTTGTCTGAATGTCATTGGCACAAAACTATCATCAATTCCGATAACAACGGTACCCTTTTTTTGAATTGATTTCCAACTATCAACCGAATTCATTGATTGGCTACTATTGCTACAGCCAGCTAATCCTATAAACATCATCATAAATAATATTGTAAAAACAATTTTTTTTTCTAATTGATTCATTTATTATCCTCTAATCTTCTAGCGGCTTAACTTTTAATAATTTATCCGCAATATTTTCAGCAAATGGTACATCATGTGTCACTATTATTTGAGTCATTCCGTCTACTTTCAACGATAATATTAAATTCTCTACTTCCTGGCGTAGTGCTGGATCAAGTGCTGAAGTTGGTTCATCATAACACAAGATTTTAGGATTCATCGCTAATGCACGTGCAATTGCAACTCGTTGTTTCTGCCCACCTGAAAGTTGGTAAGGATATAAATGCCCTTTATTTCCGAGAGATAAGCGATCTAATAATTTTTGTGCTTCTTCCTCGGCCTGGACTTTATTACGATTTAAAACTAATTTTGGAGCTAACGTTATATTATCTAACACTGAAAGATGAGGGAATAATTGAAATTCCTGGAATACTACCCCAATAACACTTTCGTTCGTATTATTACGATATGGATCAAATGGTGAGGCATCAATTAGAATATCTCCAGAATCAATTGATTCTAACCCACTAATACATCTCAATAAAGTCGTTTTTCCACCACCAGATGGACCAACAATACTAACAATTTCACCATCATTAACTGTTAAATTAATATCATCTAAAATTAATCGTTTTCCATAATACTTTTTAATATTTTTTAACTCTAGCATAGAATTACTCCTTATTTGTAATAACTATAATGTTTTTCAATTTTCTTCAAGACAAGTGTAAATATAGCTGTTAATAACAGATAGATTGCCCCAACCATCAATAGTGGGACGAGTGTTACATCACGACTCGTCGCTACGTTACCGGCTCTTAATAAATCGCCTAACCCAATAACATATACTAAACTTGAATCTTTAACTAAATTAATAATTTCATTTCCAATTGAAGGTAAAACGATCTTGAACACTTGTGGAATAATAATTGTCCTAATAGTTTGCCAATATGATAGACGCAATACCTTTGCACTTTCATATTGACCTTTAGGAATCGATTGCAATCCACCCCTAAATATTTCAGCAAAATACGCACCATAATTCAAAATAAATGCAAATAATGCCGCATCGTATCGACCGAATACAATATGAATATGGAACTGTTGTAGTGTTGGTAGTCCATAAAACACAAAAATTAATTGTAGTAGCAGTGGTGTTCCTCGCATTAACCAAACATAAAAATTCAAAAAATACTTAATTGGTTTTATTTTTGAAATTAATCCTAATCCGACAATTAAACCAAGTGGAATCGATCCAATGATCGTCCAAAAAAATATTTCTAACGTTAATTTAGCACCATCTATTAATGATGGCAAAATTTCTAATATATAAGTCATTACATTATCTCCCTTTAGTTAAATAAAAAAATCCTCTCAAGCCAAATCAAATTGACTCAAGAGGACGATAGCCGTGGTGCCACCTCAAATTCATATTTTTCTCACGAAAAATAACTTATGTAGATTAATAAAAATGAGTATAAAAAAACTCTATAGTCATTATTGACTATAGAGGGCGACGAATCGCGGTACCACCTCAAACATCATTAAATTCTCACAAATTTAATCTTAACGAGTTTATTAAACTACAGCTATAACGGGCTTATCCCGGACTTCCCTAATTAACTAGTTTAGGAAATCAACTCGCAGATGTGTTTCAGACTTAAGAACTGTATCTTTTCAGCAATCGATACTCTCTTTAAAAGTTTGTTTAAGCCTTAATCTTCTGTTCAACGTTTTTCTTAATTGATAATAATTTAGCATACTGTCATTAACATTGTCAAGAATTAGTCTTTCTTAAACCATGAACCCATTTTTTTCCAAAAACCTTTTTGAGGCTGTTTTATTGTCATCAAGGGCACTGTTTCCCCTAGTAGTCGACGTGCTACATTACGATAACCTAATCCAGCTGGATTTTTAGAATCTAAAACAATTGGTTCACCATGATTTGATGTACTAATAACAGCATCGTCATCAACAATAATTCCTAATAAATCAATAGACAAATGACGTGTAATCTCATCAACATCCATTGCTTGACCATCTTCCATCATTTGACGACGGATACGATTAATAATTAATTTTGGTTGTTGTAATAATGGATTTTGCTCTAATAAACCTACCACGCGATCTGCATCACGAACCGCAGAAATTTCAGGCGTTGTTACAATAATAGCCATATCTGCACCAGCAATAGCATTCATAAAACCTTGCTCAATTCCAGCTGGGCAATCAATAATAACATAGTCAAACTCTTCTTTTAATTCATCAACAATTGCTTTTACTTGTTCAGGAACTAATGCTGATTTATCAGTATTTTGTGCAGCAGGTAATAAGTATAAATATTCGTTAAATCTCTTATCTTTAATGAGTGCTTGGTGTAACCGTGCACGACCCTCAGCTACGTCTACAATATCAAATAAGATACGGTTATCAAGACCTAAAACAACGTCTAAATTACGCAAACCAATATCTAAATCCATTAGAACAACCTTTTTTTCAAGAAGTGCTAATGCAGTTCCAATATTTGCAGATGATGTTGTTTTACCAACACCACCTTTACCAGATGTTACAACAATTGCTTTTCCCATCTTTAATATCCTCCAGCATGATTAAATAATTTTGGTCGAAGTGACTTTAATTCATCTCGATTGCCATAATCTATAATATGTAAATCATTAACATAGATTACAGTATCTTGACTGTTTGTTACTTTTTCATCATCTATAATATCAACTAATTCACCAATTCGTACTTGTGAAGCAGCTGAAACATCGCCCACAATAATGCTATCTGTATTATTGTTAAATCCAGCATGAATGACACCTTGAACTTCACCCATAACAAAAATATTACCAGCAGCTCGTAATTGACCACCCTGATGTAATTTACCTAAAAATAAAATATCACCTTTTAAATCAACTATTTGTCCACTTCGAATTGTTAGATAGCATAAATGAACGTTGTCATTTTCTTTTAAAATATTAGCATCTTCTATGGTCATTACTTCAGATTCGATTTTGTGTACTTTAAAATTACGGTATTCAGAAATAATTTTTTCGATTTTTTGCTTTTCATCTGCTGAAAACAATCGATTTTCTGTTTTAATATCAAACGAAATAACCGTTTCATCAGCATTCTTTTTTTCAGCACTTAAATTATTAAATAATTCTCTAAGTTCAACCAAAATTTTATCAAATCCGAAATCCTGTTTAAGAATAATTTCATAACCATCTTTATAACCTTTTAAAATAACACCTTGCATCTACGTTCACCCCTGAATTTTAATTATATCGGTTACTTAAATTCATTAATTTTGATATTGGATAGTACAAAATAATAAATACCACCAGATTAAAAGCTAAAGTTGGTCCAAACGAAGTACTAACGAATGTTGTTACAGATTCATTAGCAAATCCAATCATCTCATTGACTGCATAATACGAAACTTCTAAAACTGCCAAATCAATAAAATAAATGAGTAATATCACAATAAAAGATGGTTCGAAATATTGATATGCTATTTTAGTTAAATAAACAATTAATGGTAACAAAATCATATAAATACCCAAAATACCGGCATAATAACTATCAAATGCTAGACCAACACCAAACGCCCATAATTCAAGATGCTTATTATCTGAGTAAAAGATACCCATTATCAACCATAACAACAACAGGTGACTAACCATGATAGTCGTTTGTGATTGTAACTGTTCCATAAAAACAAATTGTATTGTACCATCCAAAAAAAAGGAAATAATAAGTCCTAACGGAAAAATATACTGTCTATTTTTATTTCTCATCTAATCTCACCTTCTAATCCAACGTCTGAGCAACTGTTACAACCGTTAGGTCACTCAAATCAACTGCAGGTTTGATATAAATTTTAGAAGCAAGTCCATAATCACCTTGCTCAACTTTAGACACAACACCAACATTTAAACCCTTTGGTGTTGTGCCTCCAAGACCAGATGTGACAACAGAATCACCTTTTTTCAAGGCTTTCTTAGAAGTAATTTGACCCATAATTAATAAATTATCTGTTTTATCATAGTCAGTAATTAAACCATTAATAATATCATCGTTTGAATTATTTACTTGAACTGCAAATCTATTAGCAGAATCATTAGTAGTCGATATTAATTCAACTTTACTATTTGTTTTATTAACTTCTATAACACGACCAATCAATCCAGAACCAGCCATCACTGGTGCGTTCTTTTTAACACCAGACGCACTACCTTTACTTATCACAAGTTGATTTAGCCAACCAGAAGGTAATCGCGTTAAAACAGATGCATTAATTGAAGTATAATCAGTCAATGTACTGTCCAATTTTAATTCCTTTTTCAGCTGTTTATTCTCATTTTTAACAGTGTCTGATTCCACTTGAACTTGTGCTAATTTATCAACTTGTTTTTTTAATTTTTGATTTTCTTGATATGTATTTAAAAGATCAGAAATACCAATAACTGAACTTTTTAAGCCATTTGCAGGATAACTAACTGCTCTATCAAATAGACCAACAACATCATTACCAAATTCTTGAATGAGCGGTGGTGTTGATTTTTTATTTCTAACGGAAACTGAAAATGAAATTAAACTAAAACTCACAATAATGGCTATTAAAATGATGATTAGTCTTCTATTTGAAAAAAATTTCTGCATGTTCGCTATCCTCCACTTACCTTATAATTAACTAAAAAATTAAGAGGCTGGATAAATAAACCACCAACCTCTTCATTTTTAGCTTATGTGATTTTTAAAATCTATCTTTTCTTCATGACGTCGATACTTTTTAATGATTCACCTGTACCAATTGCAACACAGTCGAGTGGTTCATTAGCAATAAAAACAGGCACTTTTGTAACTTCAGAAATAACTTCTGATAGGTTTTTTAATAATGCACCACCACCTGTTAATACAATACCATGGTCAATCACATCAGCAGCAATTTCTGGAGAAGTTTCTTCCAATGTTTCCTTAATAGCAGTAATGATTTCAGCAATAGATTCTTGAATAGCAACTGCAATATCAGTTGCTTTTACAGTAACTGTTTTAGGAAGACCCGTAATCAAATCACGTCCTCTGATAGTTGTATCTTCAATTGATGCAGCATCTTTAACTGATGCAGATGCAACGTCCATTTTTAATTGTTCAGCTGTTCTTTCACCAATCAATAAATTAAAGTTTTGACGAATATATGACACAATTGATTCATCCAATTTATCGCCAGCCATTCTGATAGAACGGCTTGAAACAATACCACCTAATGAAATTGTAGCAACATCTGTTGTTCCACCACCGATATCAACAACCATATTACCCGTTGGATCCATCACTGGTAATCCAGCGCCGACTGCTGCAGCAAATGGTTCTTCAATAACGTAGGCGTCACGCGCACCGGCAACACGAGTTGCATCAATAACGGCACGTTTTTCAACTTCTGTAACGCCACTAGGAACACATACCATTACATAAGGTTTACCTGCAGATTTACCTAAAGCTTTTTGAATGTAATATTTCATCATAGCAACTGTTGTGTCATAATCAGCAATTACACCGTCTTTCATTGGGCGAATAGCCACAATGCTACTTGGTGTACGACCGATCATTGCACGAGCATCTTCTCCAACAGAAACAATTTCATCAGTTTTAACATTTTTAGCGACGACTGAAGGTTCACGTAAAACAATACCTTTTCCCTCAACATACACGATTGTATTAGCTGTTCCTAAATCAATTCCTATATTCTTTGTTCCAAATCCAAACACAGTCTTTCTTCCCTTCATCGTCAGCCTTCTAGGCGCTTTTATTCGTAGTATTTACATTATATCATAATCAAAAGTGAGATTTCATTCAATATTTACTAATTTTTATTAAGTTTATCTTAAATTATTATAAGGTAATTAATTTTGAATCCATAATCTTATTAAGTTTATCATATCTAATTTCATAGAACAAGAGAGCACCCTTGATAATCAAAGGACGCCCTCTTCTTTCATACTAAGATATTTAGTATTACCCGAAATAATATGATCTAACAGCTCAATTCCCATAAGAATACCACATTTTTCAACTCTTTTAGAGAAAATAATATCATTCTTAGATGGTGTCACATGCCCACTCGGATGATTATGGACCAATATAATTTTAGCTGCACCATATTTTAATGCAACTGCAAAAATATCTCTTGGATGGACCGTTGCTGAATTCAAAGTTCCAATGAACAATGTCTCTTGTTTTACAATTTGATTTTTTGTATCCAAGAATAATCCAATTAAAAACTCTTGGTTTAATCCACCTAACTCAGCAACCATTCTAACCCCAGCATCATGACTTGAACAGATTTGTCCACAAATAAAATGAGGTTCACTGTTGATTCGTGTTCCCAGTGTAACAATAGCTTGTAATTGTAATGCTGTAGACTGATTATTCCCATCCATCAATAACTGATAATCTTTTAAACAACATTTTTTTAGTTGGCTTAAAGATTGGTAACGTGAAGAAAAATTATTAACACACTTTCCAACATCATTAGGGTTCGTTAATAATAAACTAAAAACAACCGTCAAAAGCTCTTTATCTGATAAATTATCACATTGATACTTTTGGATTTGTTCCAGTAGATATTCATTTGAGCAACTAGAAATAAGTGACATGGTGATTCCTCCTATTTTTTATTAAATACGAGAAATTCACTTATTTAAATTATTCTGATACAAAATAACTACGAACCTCCGAAATAAAGTACAACGATCCTGTCACAAGTAATAAATCATCAGAAGACATTTCGCCAACACTTTGAACTAATGCCTCTTTCCAACTTTCTTGAATGGAGACATTATCAAACTTATTAACGTTGAAATCATCTATTTTGCTTACTAGACGTGGCCCTGAAAATTGAGTTAGTATAACTCGTACATGAGGAACTGCAGCTAATTTTTCCAGCATTTGTTTGCCTTGCTTATCCGCTAGTACTGCAAAAATAATTGTGATTTCTTTATCTTGAAAATGCGTTTTAAGCAACTGCGTAATCCGATCCACTGCTGCGCTATTGTGCGCACCGTCTAAAATAACTAACGGTTCATCATTTACTTTTTCAAAACGTCCTGGCCATCGTGTCTCTGAAATACCTTGCCTAATTGATTTAGGACTAATGGCCCATCCCTGAATTTCAGCAACCTTCTCAAAAGTAGCAATTGCTGTTGCTGCATTTTCATCTTGAAATTCACCTAATAATGGCACAGAAAGTTGTTTAATATTCAATTTATTCGACGTATACGTTAAAATTTCTTCCCATGATGATTTTGTTCCCTCAGATTTAGCATTAAAATCCACTCCTAATCGAAAAATAGGACTATTTTTTAATTTAGCCTCATTATTAATCACGCTAAAGACTTCATCAGTTACTCTACCAACGATAATAGGCCGATTACGTTTAATGATACCTGCTTTTTGTTGCGCTATCTTTTCAATTGTATTACCTAATATTTTCATATGATCTAGACCAATTGTTGTAATAACTGAAATAATTGGATCAATAATATTAGTTGAATCATACTTCCCGCCTAAGCCCGTTTCAACAACTACAATATCTACAGGATTTATGCTGCCAAAGTATACAAACATCATTGCAGTAATAATTTCGAATTCAGTTGGTCCCCCCTCAAAATCGGCTAGTTCAATATCCATTCGATCAACAACTGGTTTCACGACATTTACTAAATGTAAAAGGGCGGTATCATCAATCATCTGTCCATTTAAGGAAATACGTTCATTAAATTTAACAATGAATGGTGAAGTATAAGTTCCTACATTCAACCCTTGTGCAATTAATAATTCACGTAAAAATGCAACTGTTGAGCCCTTTCCATTCGTTCCAGCAACATGAATCATCGCGATATTACCTTGTGGGTTATCTAAGCGTTCCATAAATGCTCGCATTCTATTCAAAGATGGACTTTTTTTAAATTTTGTTCGCCCATGAATAAAATTGAGTGCCTCTTCGTAAGTTGTGATCAATTTTCCGTCCCGCTTTCTAAAAAAAATAGACTTATCTCAGGTATATTGTACCCGAAATAAGTCTATTTTGTTAGATTAAACTTCTGCTTTTAAATCAGAAATTCTTTCCTTAGTTGCTGTTAATTTAATTTGGTAATCTGCTAATTTTTCTTTTTCTTTTGTAACTACTGCCTCAGGTGCACTAGCAACAAACTTTTCATTGCCTAATTTTTTAGTTCCACGCACAACTTCAACATCAAGTTTTTTAACTTCTTTTTCCAAACGAACAATTTCGTCATTCAAATCAATTAGTTCAGCAAGTGGCATATAAATCTCTGCTCCCGTAATTACAGACGTCATTGCTAGCTTAGGAGCAACAACATTTGAACTGATTTGAAGTTCCTTAGGATGACAGAATCGTTGAATAAATTCTTGATTGTCTTCAAAAATAATCTTTGTTTTTTCATCAGTTGTTTTAATCAATAAATCAACTGCACTGGACATAGGTGCATTTACTTCTGCACGATTATTTCTAACAGCACGAATTAATTCAATTAAATTGTTCATATCAATAACTGATTGTTCATCTTCAAATTCTGGATGAACCACTGGGTAATCTGCAACAACAATTGATTCCCCTTCATGAGGCATTGTTAACCAAAGTTCTTCAGTTACAAATGGAATAATTGGATGAAGCAATTTCAATGTTTGATCTAAAACATAAGCCAAAATTTGTTGTGTATTTTGCTTAACTGTCAGATCTTCACCATTAAGATTTTCTTTACTCATTTCAATATACCAATCACAGAAGTCATTCCAGATGAAATTGTATAGAGCACGACCAGCTTCACCAAATTCAAAGACATCAAATAAGCGTGTAACTTCAGAAACAGTTGTATTTAATCGGCTTAATATCCATTTGTCAGCAAGCTGCCATTCTGATTTAGCTGGTAATTCAATTTTATCCACACCATCTAAATTCATAATAACAAATCGACTAGCATTCCAAATTTTATTAATAAAGTTCCAAGAAGCATCCATTTTAGTGTAACTAAAACGAACATCTTGTCCTGGTGCAGATCCATTAGATAGGAACCAACGAAGTGCATCTGCTCCATACTTTTGAATAACGTCCATTGGATCAATCCCATTACCAAGTGATTTACTCATTTTACGGCCATTCTCATCACGAATTAATCCATGAATCAAAACGTGTTCAAATGGACGTTCATCTGTAAATTCTAAGCTTTGGAAAATCATTCGTGATACCCAGAAGAAGATAATATCATATCCTGTGACAAGCGTATTAGTTGGGAAATAACGTTTAAAATCAGGTGCATCAGTATTTGGCCAACCCATTGTTGAAAATGGCCATAAAGCACTTGAAAACCACGTATCTAAGACATCATTATCTTGTTCCCAATTTTCGATATCAGTTGGTGCAACCTCACCAACGTACATTTCGCCAGTTTCTTTATGATACCAAGCTGGGATTTGATGTCCCCACCATAATTGACGTGAAATAACCCAATCATGAACATTTTCCATCCACTGTGTAAATGTATTTTCAAATCGTTCTGGGACGAATCCAACTTTGTCATCCCCTTGTTGGAATTTCAAAGCTTCTTCTGCGAGTGGTTTCATTTTAACAAACCATTGTGTTGATAAACGGGCCTCAACTTGAACGCCAGTTCTTTCAGAATGACCAACACTATGTGTAATTGGATCAATCTTAATCATTAAGTCCTCAGCTTCAAGATCTTTAACAATTGCTTTACGTGCTTCAAAACGGTCCATGCCAACATATTTACCAGCATTTTCGTTCATTGTTGCATCTTCATTCATTGTATTAATACGAGGTAAGTCATGGCGATTACCTACTTCAAAGTCATTAGGATCATGAGCAGGTGTTATTTTAACCATCCCTGTCCCAAATGCCATATCAACATAATGATCTGTAATAATAGGAATTTCTTTGTTAACAAGTGGTAGAATGACTTTTTTACCAACAATATCTTTGTAACGATCATCATCAGGGTGAACAGCAACAGCGACATCGCCCATCATCGTTTCTGGACGTGTTGTCGCTATTTCAATAAATCCAGAACCATCAGCGAATGGATATTTAACATGATAAAAAGCACCTTCATCATCTTGATGAATGACTTCAATATCTGATAAAGCGGTTCTTGCTTTAGGATCCCAATTAATAATGTATTCGCCACGATAGATTAATCCTTTATTATATAAATTAACAAAGACTTTTTTTACGGCATCTGACAAGCCGTCATCTAATGTGAAACGTTCACGACTATAATCGAGTGATAATCCCATTTTAGCCCATTGCTTATGAATAACATCAGCGTATTCATCTTTCCAATCCCAAACTTGTTGTACAAATTTCTCACGGCCTAAATCATAACGCGTCACACCTTGTTCAGCTAGTTTAGCTTCAACCTTTGCTTGTGTTGCAATTCCAGCATGGTCCATTCCTGGTAACCAAAGCGTATCAAAGCCTTGCATTCTTTTTTGTCTAATTAAAATATCTTGTAATGTTGTATCCCAAGCATGGCCTAAATGTAATTTACCAGTAACATTAGGCGGTGGAATAACGATTGAATAAGGTTTTGCTTCTGGATTAGCATTAGGTTTAAATAAATCTTTTTTCAACCATTCTTCATAACGGCCAGGTTCAACCTGACTTGGATCATATTTTGTTGATAATTCAACTTCTTTTGTCATGAGTTCTCCTTTTCATCTATCAATTTTATTTTAGGCATAAAAAAACACCGTCATCAAAAAACATTTCTGTTTTAGGACGACAGTGCCGTGGTACCACCTAAATTGGGTTTTAACCCCTCTTAATTACTTTTTAACGAACAATAATGTCCGGTTATTCCTACTTAATTTCAGAATAACGACTCCTGAGCTACCACCATAATGTCTAATTAAAATGTTTCAGCCTAGCATTTTATCTCTGAAATGACTGGTGTTCTCATTCTTTGTCTGTAGTCACATTTTAGCGTTTATTCTGAAAATCGTCAATATTTTATTTTTTTAATTCTTCAAGTAGTTTAGCGTAGTCTGGCTCATTTGAGATTTCCGTAACCAGTTCTTCATAAATAACATGTCCAGTTTCATCTAAAATGAAAACCATTCGAGCCATATGACCAAATTCCGGAACATCTAATCCAGTAACTTTCGCAAAATTCCCCTTATCTGCATGAAGCAATTGTAAATTGTTTACACCCTCAGCGGCACACCAATTTTTTTGATCTTCTTTTGAATCATCAGATACGGTAATAAATTCGATATCTCTAAAATTATCTGCTTCCATATTAAAACGTTTTGTTTCTATACTGCAAACACTTGTCGTAATACTTGGAACAACACTTAATACTAATTTTTTACCTGTACTTTTAGGTAATGTTACAACTTGATCATTTTCATCGTACGCATTAACTGTAGGAAAAACTTCCCCTACTTTTGGTGCTTCCCCAACTGTATCCATTTCACTACCATGACGAGTTACTTTCATAATTGACCACCCTTTCTTTATTTATCTCTATCTTACTCAATTACTGTTTAAGAAGCGACTTATTTGATTGGACAAAAAAAGATTAGACCGATTTGTCTAATCTTTTAAAGTGCTACTATAGTAATTCTGCGAATAATTCACTA
This sequence comes from Dellaglioa sp. CoH-56-MRSF-13, assembly GCF_056782095.1. The sequence continues at coordinate 96,970 of NZ_JBXAYC010000004.1, forward strand.
TTTTCATTTAAATATTCTTCGCCAACACGAATCTTGCTAACCTTGACACCTGCCAATGCACGTTCCATTAAGCCATCGATATCCAAACGAGCTTCAAATTCCCTTGAACGGTCTAAACGAGGCTTTGTTTTAGGTGCTGGTGGGGCAAAAATTGTACAACAATCTTCAAATGGTTTAATTGAAAGTTCAAATGTATCAATTTTTTTAGCAACATCAATAATTTCATTTTTATCCATTGAAACGACTGGTCGAATAATTGGCATTGTTGTAACGTCATTAATTGCAACCATGCTTTCAAGTGTTTGAGAAGCAACTTGGCCTAATGATTCTCCATTAAAGATTGCTAATCCACCACGTAATTCGGCAATTTTTTCAGTTAAACGTAACATGAAACGACGTGTTATGGTCATTAAATATGGTTCTGGTACATCATGTTTAATTTGCTCTTGAATCTCAGTAAAAGGAACTTCAATAAATTGAATCGTTCCAACATAAGGTGTCAATTTAACTGTTAGTTCTTTAGCCTTAGCTAAAGCTTGTTCACTTGTATATGGTGGACTGAAGAAATGAACCATCTCCATTGAAACACCACGTTTCATACCAAGGTACCCTGCAACAGGCGAATCAATTCCACCTGATAACATTAACATCCCTTTACCAGCAGTACCAACGGGTAAACCACCAGCACCCTGACGCGTTTCAGAAGATAAGAAAATCCCATTTGAACGAACTTCAACACGTAAAATAATATCAGGCTGTTTCATTTTAACAGTAATGCCAGGCACGTGATCTAAAATCCAGCCACCTAGTTCGTCATTCAACTCATTAGTATCTAATTCAAAATCATGATCAGAACGACGTGTGTTAACTTTAAATGTTGTCCCTTCAACAAATTGCTCACTAATCATTGCTACAGCTGTTTCTTTAACTAAATCCATATCTTGTTCAACGCGAATTGCAGGTGAAAAATTTTGAATCCCAAAAACCTGTGATAAACGTTGCATAACTAATTCGCTGTCGTCACCGTTTAAATTAATGTGCATCCGATCACGATTTGCTTTAACAACTAAATCATCAAAACCATGTAAACTATTTCGAACGTTTGTTCCTAGGCGATCAATAAAGTTCCTCTTATTTTTTCCTTTTGTTGATAGTTCGCCATAACGAACCATTATCTCTGTATATTGCATGTCGACATCCTCTCATTATTTAGAATTAATTTTTTCAAATTTATGATACAAAATATCAAAAATACGATTAAATTCTTTTGCTTCTTCTAGCGTATTATTTCCATCAAAACTGATTCGAACGGCTGATTTAGCAAGCGGTTCTGGCACATTCATTGCTAATAATGTGCCAGATGCTTGATTTTTCTTTGATGAACAAGCACTTGTAGTTGAAATATATATTCCTTCACTTTCAAATGCATGAACAATTGATTCGCCACGAACACCCTCAATTGCAAAACACAATATATGTGGCGCAAAATTTGATTGTAATTTTGAAAAAGTTGTAATCTTATCAAACTTACTAATATGGTTGAAAACTAATTCTTTAACAGCTTTTTGTTTCATCACCATCTTAGTTTCATCTGTTAATAATAATCGCAATGCTCTTGCCATGCTAGCAATTGCAGGTACATTTTCAGTTCCGCTACGTAAGTTATGTTCTTGTCCACCACCTGTAAGAAGTGGTTCAATGTGACGACCTCTTTTACTGTAAATAAACCCTACTCCACGTGGCGCATGAAATTTATGCCCAGAGAACGTTACAAAATCTACTCTGTCACTCATAAAAGCTTCTTGCACACCTTTACCAATGGCTTGAACAGCATCCACATGAAAATGAACTGTTGGATAATCTTTTAGTACGTCCCCAATTTCAACTAAAGGCTGAATGGTTCCAATTTCATTATTAACTGCCATAACTGAAACTAAAATAGTATCAGATCTCAAAGCAGCCTTTAAATCATCAATACTAATTCGCCCCTCATCATCAACTGGCAAATAGGTAACCTCAAAACCAAGCTGTTCCAGCTGAGCCATTGTATTCATAACAGCAGGATGCTCAACGGTTGTCGTAATTAAGTGCTTACCATGGTTCATTTTTGCCATAGCCGTTCCTTTAATTACCCAATTGTCACCTTCAGTTCCACTTCCAGTAAATAATATTTCATCTTCAAATACATTTAATAAGCTTGCGATCTGTTGGCGTGACTGCTCTAATAAATTATGAGCTATCTCACCTAAGTTATTTAGGCTAGATGGATTACCCCATACTTGGTCACTAACTTTATTATATGTATCTAAAACTTCGGGCGTTATTTTTGTTGTTGCGCTATTATCAAAATAAATCATTAGTTACCTTCTTTTCTGAAAAATACTTTTCTCATTATAATATACTTCGTACCAGATTGACACTTTTTATTCATCCCTGGTGTTTCTTTATAGAATATAAAAGTGGCGACTGAACAAATTAATGCCCTAGTCCCCACTTAATATAGTTACTATTCAATTTCAAAGCTGTCTTCCATATTATCATAATATTGTTTCTCTATTTTTTTATATGAACCAGGCTCTACTTTATCTAATGCAGTCGCAATTGTTTCCAAACTAGCTGCATAATTAAAATCATTATTAAATAATTGCTTTGCCTTTTCAAATGCAATTGCAATCTCTTCATTCGAATTTCTAAATCTATTCGCATATTGTAGTAAACTCTCAGATAACGATGCACTATCAATAAGATCGTGTGTCTTATCTTCTAAACTTTCAAGATCTGCTTCAATATCGATAATTTGTTTTGCAATTTTTTCAATGTTAATTCTTAATTTACCAATTGCTACTTCAACTTCTTCAATTTCATCACTAACAACATAGAAAAAATCTAAGTAATCATTAGGTAGTCCTGGAAGATTAACCTGTTCAACTTGTCTTTTAATTTGATGTAATTCAATATCAAATCTTTGAATTGTTGCGCTGGCCTTTTTTTCATTGCTACGTAAATCCTGAATACTAGCATCAATTTTTTGTTGTTCAGATTCAATTTTTTCTAACAACTTAGAGTTTTGTTCAACTCGCTCAGCCATCTCGCTATAAATTGCTTCACCAGAATCAATAACCGCTTTATCAGTATCATGTTGTGCATCAATGTCCCTAATTTGTTGATTTAATTTTTGCGCGTCTTCTAATTCATTATGACTTAATTCATAATTTTGACCCAATCTATCTAATTCAACTAAAAGCATTTGACTTTGTTTTTCAGCATGATCAATGAATTTACGATAACTTTCTTCTTGCTTTTCTATCTTATCTTTTGCGGCCAACTCTTTTTCCATAACATCATATAAATAATCAATTTGATTAGCCATGTCATTAACTGCAACAATTGTTGACGCTACTTCTAGGTTCTCTAATTTAAGTAATGTTTCGTCAACACGTGTTTGAATTTCGTCTATTTGTTTAGGGATGTCATCCCCCACTGGAAAATTATAATTTTCATCCGTTAATTTCATGTAACCAGATTGTAATTCAGCAAGTTGATCTGGAAATTCGTTCTTCAAACTTTTATATAGTGGTGGAATCTCATCAAGAATCTTTTCTAACGAAGTTGTATCTTCTCTTAACTTACTTAAAACTTTTTCAGCCGTATCATGATCTCCAGCACTCGTTAATGTTGAAAAACGGTCAAAATCATCTTCAAGACCAGTTAGTTTATCCTCAAGTTTATCGATACTAGGTCCATACGAAAAGTTCTTTGATAATAATGTTTTACGTAAATCCTGATATTTTTTTTCAAGTGAATCAACAGCTTGATGATTACTTTCATCACTTTCTTTCAACGACGTTAATGCTTTTTCAATCCCTTTAAGTGTTTTTTCACTTGAAATTAATTTTACTTCTATTTCTGCCGCTAATTGACGGTTAGAAAGAAATTGATATTTCGAGTTTGCTTCATATGCTTCATTAATTTGTGTCGAAATTTTAGGCAATTTTGCATTTTGCACTTCTTTAAAGTCTGATTGTAATGCTGAAAATGTTTTAAGACTTTCACCTGTTAACCCCAAATCCTTCGTTAACTGAAGCTGTTGTTCAACTTCAGAATGAGCAATAACCTTTACTTGATCACGAAATGTTTCGAATTTTTTTTCATTGCGTTTCTGAAGAAAAAACGCTGTTGCATAGATAATAATGGCTACTACTATTATTCCAACAAAAATCTGTGTCATATCCTAATCCCGCCTTTAGCTTACTAAAATTTATATTTACTTTTCACATTCAAATTTTATGCTTCTAATCATTATATCATAGACCTTTAAAGCGTTCACTAGCTTTTATCTATTATTTATAGAAATTAATGTTATTAATTATATACATTCTTTTTATTATGTAAACAAACGTGAAAACAAATTGACATTAGTTTAAAAAGACAGTATGATGAGTCTTGTGTAAAATAATGCAGCGGTGGACGGTAAGCTCGTCAACAGTTTGTTGCCCAATTGTCTTGGTTCAATTAGTACCCTTTCAGCTGCAAAGGTGAACATTGCAAAACAAACTGCACGAATACTAAGTTCACAAAGGATTATTTTACTCCAAAACAAATATTGGAGGAATTTATATATGTCACGTTATACTGGCCCAAGTTGGAAAGTTTCACGTCGATTAGGTCTTTCTTTAACAGGTACTGGTAAAGAATTAGCTCGTCGTCCTTATGCACCCGGTGATCATGGTCAAAACAATCGCCGTAAATTATCAGAATATGGTTTACAATTACGAGAAAAACAAAAACTTCGTATGATGTACGGTTTATCAGAACGTCAATTTGCTAACTTATTTATTAAAGCTGGTACAATTCGCGAAGGTAAACATGGTGTTAACTTCATGATCTTACTTGAAGGTCGTTTAGACAACGTTGTTTATCGTTTAGGTTTGGCTTCTACTCGTCGCCAAGCTCGTCAATTGGTAAACCATGGTCACATTACTGTTGATGGCAACCGCGTTGATATTCCTTCATACGCAGTTGAAATCGGTCAAGTAATCTCATTACGTGAAAAATCAAAGAGTTTACAAATTGTTAAAGACGCAATGGAAGCATTAGTTGGCCGTCCACAATTCGTACAATTTGATGCTGATAAATTAGAGGGTTCATTAACTCGTTTACCAGAACGTGAAGAACTTGAAGCAGATATCGACGAATCACTTATCGTTGAATACTACAACAAATTATAATTTCAAATTAAAAAACATCTCATTCTTAATGAGATGTTTTTTTTGTCCATATTTTATAGATTTCAATTAGTGGCAGTAATGTATTTTTCAAGTCGTTTAGTTGTTTATATTCATTTAAGCTAAAAAACTCATCTTCAATAGCTAAATTCTGTCCAATCAATAGTTCTTTAGTTTGTACACTACTCCACTTTTGACTATCAGTAAGTGTTATTGTGTTTGCTAAAGTACCCGTCTCTTTATTTGTATGATCCACTGACCACACGAAAGTATCTTCTAGTTTCTGAATCATTATTATTGATTCAGAAACGCCCTCTTCATACAAGCTTTTGTCTTTAATATCTGCTAATGCAGATAACCAGATAAATAACCGATCATCCCAATAACCAATTTCAAAATGTGGCATCATTTTATAGCCACGTTTATTCTCGCTAAAAGCCATCCAAGTATCAGGCGGTGGATTTTTTGATCTTCTAGCATGTTTTGCAATGTGCAAATACATTTTAATTCCTAATTGTTCTTCTAAAAAAGGTAGTAGTTCAGCTCCCACCTTTTCGAATTTGGGATCAATAATTGTCTTTATTTTTTTTAATCGTCCGTCTAATGTTTGATCTTTAAAAATTAAAAAATCATCTTTTATAAACATTTCGCTCTCTCCTTTTGTATCAAACATGGTATGCTAAATTCATAACTTACTGAAAGGTGGTCAACTCCATGACTGAAAATAACTTAGATCCACATCTTCAATCTGGCCTTTACGGAACACCTCAACTTCATCCCGATGAACAAAGAAAGTACTTAGGGACATTTAGAGAGCGGGTCAGCCTAGCAATGACTGTTGCTGAGGTAACAGCATCTAAAAATATGGCTGGATTTGAAAAAGAACTACTTGAACATCCCGACTATCATGTTCTACTTAATGGTACAATTGATCAGAATATATTAGCCCCATACATCACCTTAACGCATAAGCATGATGTTAAATTTACATTAACATCAAATAATGATACTCCTGATGGGGTTGAAATTATGGGGCTAGTTGTCGCTTCTGAAAAAAATGCGATTAATGAATCTGTTATTGATATTAATGAAAAATATCCAATTATACAAGTTGAAACGCCAGAAAAGAAAAAATCATTTTTTGAAAATTTATTCGATTAGCATAAAAACTTAAACTAACACTTTTATATTAAGTGTAGTTTAAGTTTTTTATTTGGTTTCTAAAATCTTTACTATTTCATTAGCAATAGGCTGGTTATCTCCAAAATTAGGAAACGAATTTATCGATAAATCAGGAGCCGTTTCAATTGAAAGAACGGTTAAAGCATCCCTATGTCTATAGTCATATGCTATATACAAGTTAGGAATAACCACATCAACTGCCCCCATCGTCATTTTTAAACGTTTTGCATAACCTTCAATTAACGCTATATATGATTCGTCCATTTGATTGCTAACTTCATTTTGATTTGCACCCGAATAAAAATTACTATCATATCTAATGATTGCTTCAGACCCTCTTGAAATAACAGTTGATTCAGTAATACCTTGTGATGCTATTGTTTGATGTTCAACTTCTGACAATTTAAGCGGATACCATGGACCTTGACTAGTACGTTCTACTTGTGCATTTTTTATTGTAATTAACTGTGCCAACGTCTTTCGTCCATCGCCAACTACACTAACTGGTAATCTTTCAACAATACCCTTTACATGGCCACCTACAATCATAAATCGATAGACTGACCCAACAGTAATTTCTTCAATTAAAACTTGTGTATCAATTGATAAGATACGTTTAACGGCTTCTTTATACTCGCTTAACGTCGGAGCCACTCGAAATACATGTGTTGCTTGACTGCTCTTTATGAATCTTGGCTTAATAACTAATGCTTTGTTGACTACATCTGCATAATAGTTCATAGCTTCATCTAAAGTGTGTACATTAATACTACTAGGAACTTTAATATCAAGGTTGCCCAATATTTTTTTAGTTGTTTGCTTGTCATATGCAATTTTGTTTAAAACACTGGTATCTAAATCAGAAATTACCCCATTTTGCAGAAGATGTCCGTTCACCCGTATGACGTCCAAATCACTGTCAACAAGATCAAAATAAGACCCTCTTTTTATCAACGCTGCTAAAATAAGCTGCGTATTTTTCGAGTAACAGTTAAAGCCAATCAATGAACTTAACTGTGACTGATACTTTATCTTATTAGATTTTGCTTGTTCCATTGCAAAATCAGCCAACGATTTATTAATATCTTCATCAACTATCCTTGCACTCAGACTCAATTCAGGTCGTTCAAATTGTAATTTAAATTGAACTAATGTATCCTCTAAATTTTTATCTAGATAAAAATTATCATTAAATAAAATTAATTCGTTCAGCAGTTTTATTGCAGCATTTTTAACAATCGAGGTTGTTTTAGGGTCTTCTATTGCCACCTCATTTTTTAATTGTTTCGCTTTAAATATAATATCATCAACTTCATTTTCTGCCATATCTGGCGTCATTAGAAAGTAAGCCGCTAATAATTGAATAAACTTAATTGTGTCACCTTGAATACCAACACGAGAAAATGGATCAACATCAAATCCACGGAGTTCAATATAATTAACACCAGATGAAATTAATGTATCTTCCTTTTTAGTAGCTGATTTAAATTGTACATCTCCATAATATTCAGAAAATGATAACAATTTACCATTCTGGACCATCTTATTAAGTGACGTAACGTATGAGTTAATTGATCGATAAGAAGCTTGAACTGAACTATCAATATTGGTATAGCCAAATTCACTGTTTCTAACACTTCTAACCGGATGACAAGCATTATAATTAGTACTTTCAACAATTGGTGTTGCTCCAAACAAGTAAGTTGTAAGCCAACTCTTTTCCATAAATTTGCGTCCAATTTTTAAATAGACGTAATTATGAAATTCTATATAAGAATTAAAATAACTATGAAACTCAGAATCAAATAAAATCTGAATTACTTTTTCTGGAAAGCTAAAATTAAGATGTACAGACGTAAAAAGTTGACGTTTTTTTCCATACTTTTCTGCTAATTTATTTCGGTATATAAATCCTAATTCATCTGGATGCGCTATTCTTACTTTAGATTCATCCACTGGTAATTTAGGAATTGAACTCAATGGCCATAACTGTTCATCACTATCCAATTCTTGTGTTGCGACTTGTTGAATGGCATCTAGATAGTTAATAACATTATCAGCCCCCTCAATTGGTGGCGTGATAAATTCCATTTGTGATTCGCCAAAATCTGTTTTTATATAAGGATGTTTAAATCTATCTCCTAATGATTCAGGATGATCAGTTGAACTCAGCACTCCCGTATTCTTCACTCTTTGAGTTTCTCGCTCTAATCCTATCAACGATTTTCTAAGTAGAGGTGCGAGCTTTTCTTCCTGAATTTGTAATCCGATTGCATCTAGTTTCATATCATTGTGCCTCCTCATTTGTCTATTACATTGTACCAAATATTTGAATTAATCCTTCATATTTGCAATCCATTGTGCCAATTAAATTTATGCAATATGCTATACTATTCTTTAGTAATCAACGTGAAAGGAGCCACATATGTTACAACCACTTGCATTCAGAATGCGACCAACTAAAATTGAAGAAGTCGTTGGCCAACAACACCTTGTTGGTCCAGGTAAAATTATCAAACGAATGGTCGAAGCAAAACTGCTTTCATCTATGATTTTATACGGACCACCTGGCACTGGTAAAACGAGTATCGCCAGTGCTATTGCCGGATCAACTCAGTATGCATTTCGTAAATTAAATGCTGCAACTGATTCTAAGAAAGACCTTGAAATCGTAGCTGAAGAAGCAAAAATGAGCGGTACTGTTATTTTACTTTTAGATGAAATCCATCGATTAACGAAACCTAAACAAGACTTCTTATTACCCCACTTAGAAAGTGGCCAAATTATTTTAATCGGTGCAACAACAGAAAATCCTTACATTACCATCAATCCAGCTATTAGAAGTCGAACACAAATCTTTGAAGTTAAACCTTTAGACGAAAATGATATTGAAACTGCACTTGATCGTGCACTAGTAGATAAAAATATTGGTCTCGGAAATCTTAATATTAATTTAGAAGCTAATGCACGGTTACACTTAGCGCGAGCAACCAACGGAGATTTACGTAGTTCTTTGAATGCACTTGAACTAGCTGCTAAGTCAACCCCACCTGATAGTTCAGGTGTCATTACCTTATCACTATCAGTCATAGAAGAGTGTCTACAAAGAAAAGCATTAACCCATGATAAAGATGGCGATGCTCACTATGATGTTATTTCTGCTTTTCAAAAATCAGTAAGAGGTTCCGATGTTAACGCGGCTTTACATTACTTAGGACGTTTAATTCTTGCTGGTGATTTACCTACAATTGCAAGGCGTTTAATCACAATGGCATACGAAGATGTCGGATTAAGTAGCCCTGCAGCATGTGCTAGAACCTTAACTGCTGTACAGGCGGCAGAAAAAATTGGCTTTCCAGAGGCTAAAATACCTCTGTCTAACGCAGTAATTGATCTCTGCCTCTCACCCAAATCAGACTCGGCAAATGTTGCCATAAATAATGCAATTGCTGATATTGAAAAAGGTGGTTTTGGAGATATTCCTGCTCATTTAAAAGATTCACATTACAAAGGTGCTGCAGATTTAGGTCATGGTATTGGTTATAAATTTCCACATAACTATCCAAATGATTGGGTTGCCCAACAATATCTTCCAGATAAATTGAAAGATGCTAATTATTATGAGCCTAAAGCAAACGGGCGTTATGAACAAGGACTTAAAGAACAATATAGTAAATTACATCCATCAAAAAGATGATTTGTTGCCGCTTACATCATAATTGTTGCACCTTTTAAAAGTCTGTGCTATATTAAAGATGAAGTTCTGAAGTGTACGCGTTATCTTATTAGAATGTTGACCGAACAAATAATTATACCTAGGCGTCAACTTGATAGGCTAGCTAATTTCAAGCCTTTTCACTTGGTAGTTAGAGGCTAGTACAGTCGATGCCACCTGCTTCACTGCGGGCTCAACTCACGAAGATGATTAACGGCACTACGCGGATATTCCAAAGCTTTTGCTTTGATGGTCTGGGCAAACTATGTTTGCTCAGACTTTTTTTATTAAGAATAAAGGAGTCTTTAAATGTTAATTCGGATACTTTTAGCCGTTCTTTCACTCTTACTCTTGACTATCGGCTATTACTTATTCTCACATCGCAACAAAAATTTTATGATATTTAAACCTGAGTCAAACCAGGTGCTAAGCTCAATACTACTTGTCTTTGGGTTAATTATCTGTATTGAAAGCTTAGTTGGCTTAATTTCAGTAATCATTTTTATACCCATATTTTGTGGGATACTAGTTACTCTAGCCTGCCTTACGGTTGGTGCTTTAACAATTATTTTATCTTTTTTTATGCATTAATCTAACTTTGTAACCGTTTTTACTTCTATTTTCATTCGTTTTGTCGTAAAATAGAGGTATATAAAAGAAAGAGGTGGCCGACCATGTTACAACAATATAAAAATATTTTAGTTCCTGTAGATGGTTCTGATGAAGCAAAATTAGCATTCGAAAAAGCAGTACAAGTAGCTTTAAGAAATGGCGAAGATTCTACACTTCATCTTTTGCATGTTATTGACACTAGAGCATTCCAAAATATCTCAAGTTTTGATACGTCAATGGTTGAACAAGTTAGTGATACAGCAAAAGAGACATTGAATAAGTATATTGCACAAGCAAAAGCAGCTGGTCTTAAGAATGTTGACTACTCAATTGAGTATGGTTCTCCAAAAGTAGTTATTGCTAAAAATGTTCCTATTAATTTAGATATTGATTTAATTGTGATCGGCGCTACTGGATTGAATGCAGTCGAACGATTATTAATTGGTTCAGTTACAGAATACGTAACTCGAGTTGCTGTTTCTGATGTCTTAGTTGTTCGAACAGATTTAAATAACACACCTGCTCTTAAAAATAATCTTAAAAAATAAAAAAAGAAATTAGCCATAATTGGTTAATTTCTTTTTATTTTGTCTTGAATTTACATAAAGTAATATGGTCATCTACCATACCCATACTTTGCATCAATGAATAAATAATTTTAGGACCAACAAACTTAAACCCTAATTTCTTCAATTCTTTAGATAACTTTTTTGAAATGTCGGTTTCAGCTGGAACATCCTCTGCATGTCGCCAGAGATTATTAATTGGTTTATTTGCTACAAATTCCCATAAAAATGAATCAAATGATTGCCCATCTTGGTTCATTCTTATGATCGCCTGTGCATTCGCGATAATAGCGATAATTTTTTGCTTATTTCGAATAATATCTGCATTTTCCATTAGTTCCGCAATTTTATCTTCATCAAATTGACTAACTTTGTAAATTGAAAAATTTTCAAAAGCGTGATTAAAATGATTACGTTTATTTAAAACGGTCTTCCAGCTCAACCCTGCTTGCATTAATTCTAAACTCAATAATCTGAATAGTTGTTGATCGCCATAAAGCGGCTTTCCCCATTCTTCATCATGATAATCTTGCATTAACTGATTACCCGATTGGGCCCATGGGCATCTTTCCATATTCTATTCTCTCCTTCACTCAAATAAAAAAGATTACTAGTGCTGTCTCCAGACTAATAATCTTCTTAAAATTTAGATTTCAGGTAATTCAGTAAAGTCATAATGTAATTCTTTAACAGCGGCATGTTCGTCGAATGCTAATTGGATTAATTTATCAATTAATTCTGAATAACCAATTCCTGAAACTTCCCACAATTGTGGATAAAGCGAAATGTTTGTGAATCCAGGTAACGTATTTAGTTCACCAAGATATGGAATACCATCTTTAACTAAGAAATCAATTCGTGCTAAACCACGACAACCCAATGCTTCAAAAGCACGTAATGACATGTCTTGGATTTCTTTTGTTAATTCATCTGGTAATTCAACAGGCATTTCAAATTCCACACCTGAAGCATCAACGAATTTATTATTGTAATCGTAAAATACATCAGATTTAGGTACGATAACTGCACCTAATTTTGAAGCTTTTAAATCAGTATTTCCAAGAATTGAACATTCAATTTCATCAGGATTTTCGATTGATTCTTCAACTAAAAGCTTTGTGTCATATAAAAATGCATCTTCTATACCTTCAAGGAATTCTTTTTCGTTATGTGCCTTATGAATACCAACTGATGATCCTTGGTTAGCTGGTTTAATGAAAACAACTTCTCCAAGTTCCTTACTAATGTGTGCGTAAGTCATTTCAGCACGATTGTTGGCCTTAACAACCAAATATTTAGTATTTCTGATATTATTTAACGTTAACATTTTCTTAGTTAAATCTTTATCAAATGAAATTGCTGATGAACGAACATCACTACCAATATATGGTTTATCTAAAAGTTTAAATAATCCTTGAATTGTACCATCTTCACCCATATTACCATGAATAACTGGATAAAAAAGATCAATATCTTTAACTTCAGTTAAACTCATGATATTAGCTAACGGATTTGTAAAATCAATTGTTGGTAAGACATCTTCAACAACTTTTGCTTCTGGTTCGCCATCAAAAATGCGACGTGAAGCAGCATCTCCAAGTAGTACACCTTCCTTTGTAAACATGAATAAACTAACTTCGTACTTATTTTTATCCATTGCATCGTAGATATTATGTGCTGAACGTTTTGAAACGTCATGTTCTGATGAATTACCACCAAAAAGTAATCCAATGTGTATCTTTTCGCTTGTCATCATATTCTCCATTCCTATTGTATTATTTTTGTTCGCTTTAAACTCTTAGTCTAAATAATACCATGTTTATAGTAGATCTGTCATTTACGTTTGCTATTTTATTTAAACATTTAAAATCCACATGAAAAGTAAGAACACAAAGAACAGTCCGTACATGATTGGATGAACATCTTTTCGACGACCAGCAGCAATCATTGTAATTGGATAAAAAATCATTCCCAAAGCAATCCCGTCAGAGATACTATAAGTTAATGGCATACCAATTACAATTAAAAATGCTGGAATTGCAATTTCCATTTTTGTCCATTCGATTTTTGTTAAAGATTGTGCCATCAATACACCAACAATAATTAATGCTGGAGCAGTGACCTGTGTTGTTACAACTGATAATAATGGCGAGAAAAATATCCCGACAATAAATAATAATCCAGTTGTAACAGCCGTTAAACCTGAGCGTCCACCAACGGCGATACCTGCTGAAGACTCAACATATGCACCAACTGGAGATGTTCCTAAAACAGAGCCAGCAAGCATTGCTGTTGAATCAGCAACTAAAGCTTTACCGACACGAGGCATTTTATTGTCTTTCATGAATCCGGCTTGTTGAGCTAACCCAACAAGTGTTCCAGCAGTATCAAAGAAAGTAACTAACAAGAAGGTTAAAACGACTACCCATAACTGAACCGTGTTAATATCACTAATATGTTTAACGCCTTGCATAAATGTTGGGGCCAAACTTGGGGCACCGGCAACAACTTGTGTTGGCATTTTAATTAATCCTGTGATGAATCCTAGAATAACTGTTGCAAACATCCCAATAAAAATACCACCTGGAACACGTCTAACCATTAAAATTGCAGTAACAATTAAGCCAAAGATTGTTAACCATGTTGTACCAACGGTCAATGGACCTAGGCCCACAACTGTGGATTTGTTTGCGATAATTAAGCCACCATCTTGTAAACCGATAAAAGCAATAAATAAACCAATACCACTTGAGATAGCGTATTTTAAGTTACTTGGAATAGCATTAATAATCATTTCGCGTAGTTTAAAAATAGTAATTAAAATAAAAATTAGTGATGCTACAAATACACCTGCTAAAGCTGTTTGCCATGGAATTCCCATACCTATAACAACTGAATATGAGAAAAAGGCATTAATACCCAATGCGGGAGCTGTTGCTATTGGGTATTTAGCTAAAATACCCATTAAAATACAGCCTAAAGCACTTGATAATGCAGTTGCAGTAAATACTGCCCCTTTGTCCATCCCCGAAGCACTTAAAATCGTAGGATTAACAAATAATATGTAAGCCATTGATATAAACGTTGTAAAACCAGCTAACATTTCGCGTTTAACCGTTGTATGTAACTGATCAATTTCAAAATATGATTTAATGCGATTAATCATTTTAAATCTCCTTTTCATAAATACATTTGTTCGTGTTTATCTCATTAATGAGCAATTACAATTTTACTATATTCGTATATTAATGTAAATAATATTATTAAACTGTATTTTGTTAAGGATTTATTCAAATAGAACTTATACTGTAATAATTTTATCAATTTTAATATCAAACTGATTACTTGTCCATTTCTCAGAAATTACATTTTGAACGTCCAAACAAAGTGAAATTGTTTTTGGTTGATATTTTGCAATATACCGATCATAATAACCACCGCCAAAGCCAATCCTTTGATTATTCTCTAAATTAAACCCAACTCCTGGTACAATCACTAAATCTAAATTATTCTTTTCAAGTGCAACATTATATTCAGGTTCTAATAGTCCATAATCACTTTTTATAAGCACCTGTTCAATAGATAAGTAAGGTAAAAATGCAAGTTGCTTTTCAGGCATCGTTTTTGGTATATACACCCTCTTACCTTGAGACAGTGCCGCCAATAGTAATTCGTTAGTACTAAACTCAATCGATTGACTAATTGTTAATCCGATTGAATCAGCCGATTCCCATTCTTCAGATTGTAAAACTTTATCAATAATTGCCTTCTCCTGATTCCTTTTTTCAAGGACCTTATTTTTTGCCAAATCAACCATCTTGTTAATAATCATTTTTCTAATTTCTTTTTTACTCAATAGCTTATACCTCCGCGTTAAATTCACCAGTTATTACAAACTTTCCAATCATCTTACCATTTTCAACAACTTCAGAAGCCGTTCGTAAATTATCGGCGTTAATCCCCACCAATGATTTAGTCATCGTTGATTTTAGTTTGCCTTCATCTAATAACGTGGCTAAGCGATTTAATGTTTTACCTTGAGAGCTCATATCTGCCGTGTAATATACACCTTTAGTAAAAACTGTTAGCCATTTAAACTCATTACTTTTATTTTTTAATTTACCAATTGGTAAATTATCAGATGTGCCCACAATTGAAGTAATAATACCCTGAGGTCTGATGATATCTGCTGCTAAATCAAAATAAGTTTCTGTTGAGTGCAATATTAGAATACCATCAACTTCATTAATATTTAATTTAACTAATTGTTTCTTCAAATCTTTTCGGTGATTAATGACAATATCAGCGCCCATCTTTTTAACCCAATCGCTCGTTTCTAATCTTGAAGCGGTCGTGATAACAGTCAAACCAGCCCATTTAGCAAGTTGAATAGCAATAGAGCCTACACCACCAGCTCCATTAATAATTAAAACTGATTTTCCACTATTGGCATTTTTCTCTGGAATGAAATTTAATTTTTCAAATAATGCTTCCCATGCTGTTACACCTGTTAGTGGCATAGCGGCTGCTTCACTGTCTGTTATTTTCTTGGGTGCATTTCCAACTAGTCGTTCATCAACTAGCTGATACTCAGCATTACTTCCTGAACGATTATTGACACCTAAATAAAAAACCTTATCACCACTATTAAATTGTGTTACTTCTGATCCTATTTCAGAGACGACCCCGATTGCATCGAAACCTAAAATAAGTAATTTTTCTTCAGAATCAATTAACATTCTTGATTTATAATCTATTGGATTCACTGAAATACCCGTTACCTTCACAAGAATATCATGATTTTCAGGTGTCGGTTTATCGATTTTGACATCTCGTAATGCATTTTTATCTTCTGTCGGAAATTTTCCAAATGCTGCGATGGCCTTCATTTTATTTACCATTAGCTCACTCTTCTTCCATTAATATAGATTACGCTATTCATCTTACTACAATCTAACAAAAAGTTTGGTTTGTTTCACTTTTATACCGTCTAAAAATATTGAAATACTCACATTCTCAATCTGTCAGTATAGACTTAATATTTGGTTTAATGTATGCTTAAAATATTATTAAAACATATACAATTAAGGAGACACACATCATGGAAAAACCACTAAAAACGAGACAACAACTGAAATCTGAATCAAAGGCATTACTTAAAGGACACTGGAAGTCAGCTATCCTAGTTAGCTTACTAGCAATCCTTATTTTTATTGTTTATTCTCGCTTATATTCTACTGAGTACGCAGACATTATGAATTTATATTCTACTGAAAATAATAACCAATCATCAGCTATCAGTCCTATAATTTCAGCAACTGTCGTTGTTCTTTATCTTATTTTTCAAATTCTACTTGTAGGTGTTTCATATACATTCTTAACTTGGGTCAGTTCACAAAAAACACCAGAACATGCATTTACACAAAGTTTCCAAGTTTTCTCAAATGAATTATTTTTCCCATCTATTGGTATCGCCATTCTCAAAACCATTTATAGTACACTTTGGACTCTCTTGCTTATTGTCCCAGGAATTATTAAATACTATTCTTATTCACAAGTCTTTATGATTAACAAAGACTTAACAGATAACCCAAATCATCCTGACATCAGTATTAATAAAAAAATAACGTTAAGCCGTGAATTAATGAACGGACACAAATTTGATTTATTCGTAATAGAGTTAAGTCTGGTTGGTTGGTACCTATTATCAATCGTGACACTTGGAATTGGTTATATTTGGTACATGCCTTATCAACAAGCAATTAAAGCAAATTTCTACAGAGACCTTGCCGGAGATAAATTCTTAACCTTAAAATAAGCAAAAAAGACTGAATAAAATCAGTCTTTTTTATTTTGTCTTCACATGTTTAAGTCCTTCTCGCACAGCTAGCTTTGATAGATCATGGCTCTCAATAAAAGTTATAACCCAATTTTCATCAGTCTTAGCATACTCACGTAATGACCAACCAATCGCTTTTTGGATGAAAAATTCATCTGTTGTTCTATCATTCAAAATCATCTTTGATAAGTAAGCTAGATTAGTTTCTTCACGATAGCCTAACTGAAGATTTATACCCACACGACGCATCCAGAAATTATCATGGTTTTCAAATTGCTTACTAATATCGTTAAAATTTATCGGACTTAATTTTAAAAAGTCACTAATAACCTTACGTAAAGCATCTACTGAATCCCACCATGGTTTAACCTTAATTAACTCAACCAATACTTGGACTTCATCAACCGTCAATCGTTTAAGATTTTTTTGTGCTAAGTCGATTGCAACATATTGATACTCTCTTTCTTCACGACCATAATAAGCTAAAATTTGTGAGATTAACTCTTCTAGAGGCCAACTCTTAGATTCTTTCATCAAGTCCTTTGTTAGTTCACGTCGACTTGGTGTCTTAATCCCTAAGTAAGAAAAATTATTTTTCATGTAAGCTTCCATTTTTTTAATATTTTTGTTATCTTTTTCTAAATAAATCATATTTACTCCTTTTATGAAAACGTAACCATATAAGTTGGATAACCGTTTTCATGATGTTATACTAAAGGTAATCATATAAAGGGGGAACCATTATGTCAATGCATAACAATTTGAAAAAATTACTCACAATCAAAGAAGAACCCATTGTATCAATCTTTATCAAAACATATCCAGGTATTAATTTTGCTGCGAAGAATCAGTTAAAACTAAAAACTAGTTTAAAAACTGCCAAAGAAGCTCATTCGGATGTACCTAAGAAAACTTGGGAACTAATTGAAACACAATTGGTTAATTTTATTAATGAAATTGCAGATAAAATCGGTCAATTCCCTAGTATCGCACTTTACTTAACACCTAACGATTACTTTAAATTTAATTTAAATCACGCTATTGAAGTAGATAAAGTTATTGTTGGTCCTGAAGCATACACTTTACCTTTATTAGCTCAACAAGCAACAAAATTATCAGGAACAATCCTAAGCTTACACCGTGATTCATTTGAATTACATCAATTCAAAGAAGGTGTCTTATTGAAACAAGAACTCCCAGAGGATGCTCCTATCGACATGGTATCAACTCTTGGTCCTGAAAGTACAGATACCACGACCACTCATGGCCCTACTGGCGCCCTCCATGGGTTAAATACTAAGGATGAAGAAAAAGCGATTGATAATAGAAATTACTACTTGGCAATTGAAAAATTCCTAGTTACCCATCCCGAATTAATTTATAAACGTCTTTTCCTTATTGGACTACCTAAAAATCAAAGCTTATTCCATGAATTAACAAAATTAAAATCAGTTAATTCAGAAATTACAATTAAAAAATCACCTAGTGCCCTAACAACTACAGAAATTGAAAAAGATTTGTTAGATCAAAATCAAATTTTAATCAATCAAACAATTGATCATTTATTGGATCGTGCTCGTTCACTTGATGAAGTTAATCCAAGCAAAACAAACCCAATCGATTTGTTTGCTCTATTAACGCAACATCGTGTTAATACTTTATTAATTAACGAAGACGCTGTATTCCCTGGTTTAATTAGTGATGGTCAAATTATCGATACTGAACCTGGAAAAACAACCAATAACTTATTAAATGATTTAGCTAACTTTACTTTACGTAATAGTGGTAACGTTTACGTTATTTCAGCTGACCACTTTAATTCAGGTCAATTCGTTTACGGTGTTTAGAAATTGAAAAAGAAGACTTCATTGTCTTCTTTTTTTGTGCCCATTTTTAAAATGTCATGCTATACTTAAAAAAGCAAATATATATTCCAGGAGACGATATTAATGAATAAAGTTTATTTAGCAGGTCCATTTTTTAGCGACAAACAACGTGAACGTGTTTCTCAAGTTGTTGCAGCATTAAAAGAGAACAAAACAATTGATAGTGACAATATTTACTTGCCCCAAGATAATCAAAGTAAACAATATGAACAATTCAGTCAACAATGGCAACGTGCAGTTTATTTAGCTGACACACGCCAAGTTCATCGCGCAGACGTTGTTGTTGCTATCTTAGACTACAAAGAAGACGAAGATAACGAACCTGACTCTGGTACTATGTTTGAAGTTGGTATGGCAGTAGAAGCTCATATTCCAGTTATCTTAGTTCAATTTGAAGCTGGTCGTGTTATCAATCTAATGTTATCTGAAAGTTTAACTGCTTTCTTTGATGAGAGTAAAAATGGCTTAAATGAACTTTCTGAATATAATTTCAACGTTTTGGAAGAAAAAATTACAGAGAACGAAGTATTATAATATGCTACCTTTAAGTATTACGGATAAACAATCGCAGCAAAAAGGACATTATCATTTTGATAATGTCCTTTTAATTTGTCTTAATTAATCATTTACCAAATATTAACGCGTTCATCGACTGCTTTATACATTGCATCACTTGCAACAATATCAAAGGCATCATAAAATTCTGCTAAATTTTGAACTTGAATATTAGCACGCAACTTAGCAGGGGCATGAACATCAATTGATAATAACAATTGCATATACTGTGTTGAAGCCTTCATTCGCCATACTTGTGCCCAATTAATGAAAAATGCTTCAAAATCAGTATCGTCTTCAGATTTAGCCGCTTCAAGTGCACAACTAAGCCCACCAGCATCAGCAATATTTTCAGAAACTGTTAAAGTCCCATTAACTTTTTGGCCTGCGAATTCAGTTCCGTCAAATTCAGTAATCATTTGTTGTGATAATTCTTTAAAATGGGTCAAATCGGCTTCACTCCACCAATTATTCAAATTACCATACTCATCAAATAGCGCACCATTATTATCAAAAGCATGTGAAATCTCGTGCGCAATAACTGCTCCAATACCACCATAGTTAGCACTACTACTCTGCTCTAAACTATAAAATGGTGCTTGTAAAATAGCCGCTGGAAAGACAATGATATTTTTAAAGGGATGATAATAAGCATTAACTGTTGCTGCACTCATCTCCCAAAGATCACGATCGACAGGTTTATCCCACTTACTAAACATATCTTCAGTGGCTAATTTATCAAAGGCCATTGCATTCTCTAGCAATGTTTTTTCCATATTAACGTGCATTTTTTGATAAAGCGGGTTAATTTTATCTGGATACCCAACTTGAATACCTAATTTACTTAATTTTAAAATTGCCTTATCACGTGTAGTACTTGTTAACCAATTATTAGTAGCCAATCTATTTTGATAAACATTAATCATCTTTTCAACCATCTGTTGAACGTCTGCTTTAGCATCTTCACCAAAGTATTTATATCCATAATATTCGCCCACAACCCCACTATAGGTTCCCATGGCTAGATAATAAGCAAACTTTTGTTGTTTTTTCGGTGCCTTGCTTCCAGATAATGCACGCCCGTATTCACCAGCAATAACACGTAAGTCATCTGATAAATATGAACTAAGACTCCCTACTGTTTTAACAATTAACCAACTTTTAAATTCTGTAAAATGAGTTGTATTCACGAGTTCATCAATAGATGATAAAAATTTAGGTTCAGTCACAATTATTTTTTCTGGTTCATTCCCATTTAAAAGATTTTTAACAATTGATTTTAAATCTAAATTACTACTTTGTGAACTAAATTCTGTGAAACTTTGTGGGTTGTACGCTTTACTATAATCAGCTGATTCTTCAGCACTCTTGACATTTGGCACTAAGTTACGATCAAAAGTTAGTGCCTCTGTAATAACATGATTTGCATTTTCTTCACTATAATCTAAAGCAACTAATAACTTAGTCATCATCGCCCTAAATGCTTTAAGTAAACCTTCAGCTTGTGAATTATCTCGTTCATAATACGTTTTATCTGGTAAAACCAAACTCGGAGCTGCCACAAATAAAGCATTAATTTTAGCATTTTTCATATCAGCATCAACATCAAACCCAAGTGGTGTTGGATAACCCGCACGAACAAAATCTGCCCATTTAGTATCGAAATCAGCTAAACTTGTTAAATTTTCTAAAGGTGCTAAAACTTTTTTCAATGGTAAGGTTCCTTCTGATTCACGTCGATCAAAATCAGCTGCTAAGGCATAATAGTTTAAAAATTCTTGCATTAATGGTGCTTTAACACTAGAATCAGCTGACATTTTTTCAAAATCAGCCATCAAAGTTTTATCAATTTCATCAGCTAAATCATTAAAACCACCCGTCGCAGGTTTATCATCAGGAATTTTGGCAGTTTTTAACCATTCACCATTTACTGCTTCGTATAAATCATCTTTAATTAATTGTTTATTTATAGTCATTATTTATCTCCTTTTTAGTTTTATATGTAGCTAGTATAAACGTTATTCTAGTGTTTTAATAATAATTTACTTGAAAAACAGACATTTTTTCAAAATATACCTTATATCTATCTTTTAAAGAGTCTACGATATCTATCTTTGGTACCATTTTTCGTACCCTAACAAAAAAACAAAAGCCATAAGACTTTTGTTTTTGGTGCTATCCAGATTCATTATTGATCAACCGTCACAGAATGATTAATAAGAAAGAAGGATTATTACATTGGCTATCCTAACTTCTCAAACCTCTACCTTTATTAATAAGATACCAACAAATCCAGTAAAGAACACCAATAAACAGAATAAGAATTATCATTGATAAAGCAAGTGATACATCAGTCTTACCTAAAAAACCATATCTAAATCCTGAAATCATATAAACAATTGGATTAATCTTAGAGATGGCCTGCCAAACTGGTGGTAACATTGAAATAGAATAGAAAACACCACCAAGATAAGTTAATGGCTGTAAAACAAACGTAGGTACAATTGACACATCATCAAATGACTGTGCAAAAATACCATTAATTAATCCTGCTAATGAAAATAAAATGGCTGTCATCAAAAGTGTGATAATAATAATGACCCACGAAAAAACATGAAGAGGTACAAAAAATAATGAAATAATAGTGACAAGTGCCCCAACTAAAACACTTCTTCCAAGTCCTCCAATAACAAATCCCCATATAATAATATGCGTTGGTACTGGTGCAACTAGTAATTCTTCAATATTTTTCTGAAATTTCTGAGAAAAAAATGACGAAGATACATTAGCATACGAACTAGTGATCACCGACATCATAATTAACCCTGGTACAATGAATTCCATATATGAAAATCCACCCATTGCACCAATTCGGCCACCAATCATTTTACCAAATATAATAAAATACAATGATGTTGTAATCACTGGTGGTACTAATGTCTGTACCCAAATTCTCAAATAACGATTAGTTTCTTTTATTGCGAGACTTTTTAATGCAGTAAAATATTGATTAAACATGTTTCTCCCCCACTTGGTGCTTTTCTTCCGTAATTTTCAAGAATAACTCTTCTAATCGATTCGATTTATTTCGCATAGAAAGAACTTTTATCCCTTGTTCATCAAATTGTTTAAAGATCCCATTAACACCTTGATTTCGTTCAACTTCGATAGAAATTGTTTGCGCGTCTTCAAAGGAATTTTTATACCCTATAATTTCTGGCTTTTTATCATACACATCTAAATCGAAAATAAACGTTTCAAATTGTAATTTTGATAATAAAGTTTTCATGCTCGTATTTTCAATCAACTCACCTGATTGAATAATACCGATATGACGACAAAGTGTTTCTGCTTCTTCTAAATAATGAGTCGTCAAGATAATCGTTGTGCCATTCTCATTCAATTCCTTTAAAAAAGACCACATTTCACGTCTCAACTCAATATCTACACCCGCAGTTGGTTCGTCTAAAATGAGCAACCGAGGTTCATGCATTAATGCCCTGGCAATCATCAATCTTCGTTTCATCCCACCAGAAAGCATTCGTGCACGTACATTACGTTTTTCCCATAAATCTGACTGTTTTAAATATTTTTCACTGCGCTCCATTGCTTCTTTATGAGGAACACCATAGTAACCAGCCTGATTAACAACAATTTGTTGAACCGTTTCAAAAGGATTAAAGTTAAATTCCTGTGGGACAAGTCCAATTTGTTGTTTGGCTTGTACCAAATTGGTATCAATATCGTAATCAAAAACCTTCACTGTTCCCGCTGTTTTATTCACAAGAGATGTAATAATACCAATTGTCGTTGATTTTCCCGCACCATTAGGCCCTAAAAGTGCATAAAAATCCCCTTCTTCTACAGCCAGATCAATACCACGTAACGCTTTAACACCCGTTGCATATTCTTTTTTTAAGCCTTTTATTTCCAGTGCATATATCATTTAATTATTATCCCCTTATTTACTTTTTAGGAAAAGTAACATCATTCTAAACTATTTTACCCCACACTGCCTTCCATCTGATACTCAATCAGACGATTCAATTCAACAGCGTATTCCATCGGTAATTCTTTGGTGAACGGTTCAACAAATCCCATTACAATCATCTCTGTTGCTTTTGCTTCAGAAATTCCGCGACTCATTAAGTAATATAATTGTTCTTCAGAAATTTTAGAAACTTTAGCTTCATGTTCCATAGAAACATTGCCATTTAAAATTTCATTAAATGGAATCGTATCACTCGCTGATTTATCATCCATGATGATTGTATCGCATTCGACATGTGCAAACGAACCATCACTATGTCTACCAAATTTTAAATAACCTCGATAATCAACTCGTCCACCATCTTTACATAACGATTTAGAAACAATCGAAGAAGTCGTATTTTTAGCATTGTGAATCATTTTTGCCCCAGTATCTTGAACGATATTCCCACCAGCAAACGCAATCGACAACATTGTGCCATGTGCGCCTTGACCATCTAAATAAATACTTGGATATTTCATTGTAACTTTTGATCCAAGGTTACCATCAACCCACTCCATCGTCGCATTTTCTAAGGCTCTAGCACGTTTTGTCTCTAAGCTATACACATTATCTGACCAATTTTGAATCGTTGTATACCGACAATAGGCATCTTTCATGACGTTCACTTCAACGACTGCCGCATGCAAACTGTCTGCCGAATAATTAGGTGCTGTACAACCTTCAACGTAATTAACACTTGCGCCTTCATCAACAATGATTAATGTTCGTTCAAATTGTCCTGTATTCTCCGCATTAATTCTGAAATAACTTTGAATAGGCACCTCGGTCTTCACACCTTTAGGTACATAGATAAAAGTACCACCAGACCAAACAGCCGAATTTAAAGCTGAAAATTTATTATTAGAGGCAGGAACCAATTTGCCAAAATACTGTTTAACCAATTCAGGATATTCTTGGACGGCAGCATCTGTACTCATAAAAATAATTCCTAATTTTTCAAAATCTTCACGCATATGATGGTAAACAACTTCTGATTCATATTGTGCAGAAGAGCCAGCTAAGTATTTACGTTCAGCTTCTGGAACACCAAGTCGGTCAAAGGTTTCTTTAATCTTATCTGGGACATCTTCCCAGTCTCTAGCAACATTATCACTAGCACGTTGAAAATAGCGCATATTAGCTAAATCTAACTTAGACAAATCAGGACCAAAACTTGGCATTGGCATCTTTTCATATAAGGCAAAGGCACGAAGTCGATAATCCAACATCCACTCTGGTTCATTTTTTGCTGCCGAAATTTCTCGAACAATCGCTTCGGTTAAGCCACGCCCAGTTGAATAAACAGGCTCAATATCATCTTTAAAGCCATATTCATACTCACCACCAACATCTAGTTCTTTCATATCTTACCTCCTCTCTAATTTTCTAAATTAATAGCTTGATAAACTGCCTTCCAAGCTAATGTGGCACACTTAATCCGAGCTGGAAACTGAGCGACACCTTCTAAAATAGCAGCATCACCTAAAAGATTTTCATCAATCGTTTCACCTGTTACCATTCTTGAAAATGTTGTCACCATTTCTTCTATTTCATTTTTTGCTTTACCAATAATTTCATCAGTCATCATACTTGCAGATGCCTGGCTAATCGTACAACCCGTCCCAGAAAAGGCAACATCTTGAACCTTGTTGTCACTCATGATAAGTTCAACTTTTAAAACATCCCCACAGGTTGGATTTCTGAGTTCAATTGATTTCTGACCCTTTACTAGTGAGCCATGATGATGCGGATGTGTGGCATGTTCCAAAATAACTTGGCGATATAAATTATCTAATTTAGATAGTCCCATTTTTAAAGAACTCCTTTGTAGCGATTAACGCGTCAATAAATTTTTGATTTTCTTCTAAAGTATTGTAAAAATATAAACTAATACGAACAGTTGACGATACACCCATGCACTTCATTAATGGCTGTGCACAATGATGACCCGCGCGAACCGCAATTCCTTGCATATCAAGAGCTGTCGCAACGTCATGCGGATGTAGTCCCTCCAAATTAAATGAAATAACGCCTGATCGTTTTTTACTTTCAGTTGGCCCATAGACAGTAATGCCAGAAATGGCTTTTAATTTAGGTAATAAATCAGTGATGAGCATCTGTTCATGTGCTTGTATATTAACCATTCCAACTTCATTTAAATAGTGAATAGTAGCACCTAATGAAATGACCCCTTCAATATTAGGTGTCCCCGCTTCAAATTTCCAAGGAATATCTTTAAAGGTTGATTGTTGCTCTTCAACAAAATCAATCATCTCACCACCAAATTCTAGTGGCTGCATCTCGTTCAAATAATTACTTTTTCCATATAAAACGCCAATACCAGTTGCAGCCCCCATTTTATGACCTGAAAAAGCAAAAAAATCAACATCTAACTCCTGAACATTAATCGGCATATAAGGTATTGATTGCGCCCCATCACAAATAACAACCGCACCGACTGTATGTGCCATGTCCGTTAATTCTTTGATGGGGTTTATACTCCCCAAAACATTTGAAATTTGAGTTAGCGATACAATTTTAGTTTTAGCTGTCATTTTTAATTTCGCATCATTAATGTCTAATTGTCCATCATCTGTTATGTCGATGTAAACTAATTTAGCACCAGTTGCTTGTGCGACTTGTTGCCAAGGAACAAGGTTACTATGGTGTTCCATAATAGATATTAAAATCTCATCCCCTGGTTTCAATCGATTCTGTGCAAAACCCTGAGCAACCCAGTTTAAACTTTCGGTTGTCCCTTTTGTAAATAAGATTTCAGCTGAATATTTTGCATGAATAAAATCAGCAACAGCTTGTCGTACATCTTCAAATTGCTGTGTTGTACGCTCGGCTAAAGTATGCACACCACGATGTACATTGGCATTATCATTTTCATAATAATGTGAAATGGCATTAATAACTGCTTGTGGTTTCTGAACAGTTGCAGCATTGTCAAAATAAATTAACGGTTCATCATTCACAATTTGCTTTAAAATAGGAAAATCATTGCGATACTTTTTCAAATTTTTGACCATTAATGAGTTTCCCCTCTATTGTTTCGATTAATCGTTCACGAACATCAACTGCCGGAATTGCCGTTAAAACAGGTCCTAAGAATCCACGAATAACAAGTCTTTCTGCTTCTTCTTTGTGTAATCCACGACTCATCAGATAGTACAATTGTTCCTGATTCACGCGTCCAACACTAGCTGCATGTCCAGCTTGAACATCATTTTCATCAATTAATAAAATAGGATTAGCGTCTCCACGTGCTTTTGTGGATAACATTAGCACACGGCTTTCTTGTTGAGCATTCGCACCCTTTGCACCTTTAATAATATGGCCAATTCCATTAAATATTAA
Organism: Dellaglioa sp. CoH-56-MRSF-13; assembly: GCF_056782095.1. Next base: position 123,946 of record NZ_JBXAYC010000004.1, read on the forward strand.
TGTAGAACGCGATAAAATTACACCGTGTTGCAGAATTTGACCAATTGAATGTTTACCATAATTCGTCACCCGTGTATCAATCCCTTGAATCTGATTTCCTGTTGAAATCGCAACAACTTTAACATCTGCGTGAGAACCTGCACCAATTAAATCAGAATCGAAATCGCCAATTATATTGCCATTATTAAGTAATCCAATTGACCAATCTATTTTTGCATTGCCTAATAAATAACCCCGACGGTTAATATATGCTGTTGTATGTTCCCCTAATTGATCAACTCCAGCAAATTTAACATGACTGTTAGCTTTAGCAATCACTTCCACAATAATATTTGCGGTTGTGATCTGATCACCGACTGTTGAACGATTTTCTAGATATGAAAACTGACTATTTTCTGCTGCGACAATTAAAACATGCTGTACATAGTCCTGATTGTCCCGTGCATCCTGCGTTAAATAAGTTGTAATTGGGTTGTCTAATACAACATTTTTAGGTACATAAATAAACAAACCACCGGTTAATTGTGCTAAATGCGTTGCGGTCAACAAATCACTATCCCATTTAACTGCCTTAGTCATAAAATATTTCTTAATTAAATCTGCATGTTCCACTAACGCGGTTGACCAGTCGCAAATAATAACATGATTTTCTTTTAATTCCTCAGATATATTTAAACTAATCGTTCGAGATCCAACTTGAATAAACGTATTTTCATCCGATTTTTTTGAAACAAATTCCCCTGATTCTTTAACCAGTGTTTCAGGTATAATGGGCCATTTTTGGTATCTAATTTTTTCAAATGAAGGAAGCGCTAGTAATGTTTTTTTTACAAAGGCATCTCTTCTTAATTGTTGAAACCACTCAGGTTCTTGTTTTAAATTTGAAAAATCAATTATACTTTGTTCTAAGAGCTTCAAATCAATCATTTTCCGGCCCTCCACTAAAGGTTCTCGTCTGTTAAAGTAATGTCTAGCCCTAATTCATCACGCAAACCAGCATAGCCTTCTTCTTCCAGTTTTTCTGCAAGTTCGGCGCCACCCGTTTTAACAACCCGTCCATCCATCATAACGTGCACCACATCAGGCACAATATAGTTCAGCAAACGTTGGTAATGCGTAATCATAAGTGTTCCAAATTCCGCATTTTTCAACATTTCATTTACGCCTCTCGAAACAACTTTCAATGCATCAATGTCTAGACCTGAATCAATTTCATCTAAAATAGCAAATTTTGGTTCAATCATCATCAGTTGTAAAATTTCATTACGTTTCTTTTCGCCACCTGAAAAACCTTCATTTAAATAACGATCAGCCATTTCCTCAGTCATATCTAAAGTTGTCATCGTTTTATCTAATTTCTTTAAATATTCTCGAATTGGGATTTGTTTATCTTCCGGTCGACGTGCGTTGATTGCTGCACGCATAAATTCAGCATTTGTTACACCAGGAATTTCTGAAGGATATTGCATTGCTAAAAATAATCCTGCTCGAGCTCGCTCATCAACAGGTAGTTCTAAAATGTTTACACCATTCAGCAATACTTCGCCTTCTGTCACTTTATACGCAGGATTCCCCATAATGGCCTCAGATAAAGTTGATTTACCTGTTCCATTTGGACCCATGATTGCGTGTACTTCTCCAGTCGACATTTTTAAATTAACACCTTTTAAAATTTCTTTATCTTCAATTTCTACATGTAAATTTTTAACCTCAAGTGTCGACATTTTAGCATTCCTCCGATTCATTAATATATTCCATTCTATCTTAATAAATTATCCATTTCAATGGAGCCTCGAGACTCGCAATCTTTATTTAATTAAGTTAAACTAATAAAAAGTAAATTTTGAGGAGGTTCATTTATGAAACCTATTATCGGTATTGTTGGAAATCCTAATCGAAATCCAATTACAGGCATGCACATTAACGAAATTACTTATACACCTCAAGGCTATATTGATGCCATTATTGAAGTTGGCGGTTTACCACTAATCATTCCTACTGATTTAGCAAACGCATCTAGTTATCTTGATTTGGTAGATGGTTTACTATTAGCAGGTGGTCAAGATGTTTCACCAATCTTATACGGCCAAGAACCTCATCCAAAATTAGAAGAATTAAATCCCCCACGTGACGAAATGGAGCTCGCTTTAATCAAGGAAGCTATTTCTCGAAAAATACCAATACTTGGTATTTGCCGTGGACTACAAATACTTAACGTCTTTTTTGGTGGAACACTCTATCAAGATTTAAGTGACTATTCAAATTGGCAAGTTAAGCATTTACAAGATCCAACATTACCAGAATACGCCACACATTCTGTATCGATTAAAGCAAATAATTATTTATCAGATACTTATGGTTCAACGCTTCGTGTCAATACGTACCATCACCAAGCCATTAACCGTTTAGGTGATTCATTAACGGCCATTGCGACAAGTTCAGATGGCCTAATTGAAGGTATCAGTAGTAATGACGGTCTCATTTTAGGTGTTCAATGGCATCCCGAAATGTCTTATATAAGAGAACCATCAGATTTAGCTATTTTCAAATGGCTAATTAATAAAATTGCAAAATAAAGAGAATTGAATTAGTCATGTCGACTAATTCAATTCTCTTTATTTTGCAGGAATAACGGCACCTTTATACTTATTCAAAATCCATTCGCGTGTCTTTTTAGATTGTAGTGCTTTAACTAACTTTTTAATCGCAGGATTATCTTTATTTTTTGGTGCGACAGCAACTAAATTCGCATATGATGATGTACTACGTTCTAATGCAATAGCTTGTTTCGTTGGATTTAATCCAGCTTCAACCGCATAATTTGCATTAATAATGATGGCTGAGCCTTCATTATTTTCATATAAATCAGACATCAATTTTGGCTCATACGTATGCTTAAAAACTAAATTTAATTTATTTGTTTTGATATCAGCAAAATTTGCAGTTGCCACGTCTGTCCCTTTTTTCAGGGTTATTAATCCAGCATCTTTAAAAATAGTTAAAACACGACCATAATCTGAAATACTGTTAGATACTAAAACCGTACTTCCTTTCTTCAAATCAGTTAACTTTTTAACTTGTTTAGAATAGACACCGATTGGTTCAAGATGAACATTTCCAACACTTATTAAATCACCATTATTCTGTTTGTCCCAATTATCTAAAAATGGTTTATGTTGAAAATAATTAGCATCTAAATCACCAGATTCAGTCGCTTTATTAGGCATCACATAATCCTGAAAAACTTTAACTTTTAAATCGATACCTTCTTTTGCCAACATTGGTTTTACATGATCTAGAATTTCTGCATGGGGCATATTACTAGCACCAATTGTCAAAGTAGTCATTCCATTTGATTGTTTCCCGCATCCAGCTAATAAAAGAGTCAAAAATAGAAATGAAAAAATGAACTTTTTGTTTATTCTCATGAGGTTACCCCTTAATTATTTCGTTTATCGATTAATTTAGCTGAATGATCACCAATAAGTTGAAAAATGGCAACAATAATGATGATTGTGACCGTTGCAACTAGTGTAACAGTATTATTATTAGCACCATAACCTTCAATGAAAGCCCAATTTCCTAGCCCACCGGCACCAATCGTACCAGCCATTGCCGTGTACCCAATAATTGTAATTCCAGTAACTGTCGCCCCTGAAATAAGAGCTGGTAAACTTTCTCGTAATAGTACTTTCCAAATGATTTGTGCCTTGTTAGCACCCATTGCTTCAGCTGCTTCAATCACACCATAATCAATCTCACGAAAAGCAAGTTCCACCATTCGTGCATAAAATGGAGCCGCCGAGAGGATTAGAGCTGGCAATGCTGCAATCGGTCCAATAATAGAACCAACTAAAGCCTTAGTAAAAGGCAATAATAAGACAATTAAAATAATAAACGGAATTGAACGAAAAATGTTAACCATGGCTGAAACAATCCAATTAATTATTTTTACCCAGATACTTATTTTACCGGTCGTTTTTTGTTTTGTTTCAAATAAAATAAGACCTAAGATAATACCCAAAATTGTAACGGCTATTGTAGATATTAATGTCATACTGATTGTTTCCCAAGTATTTGACCAGAATTCATCCCAGTTAACAGCATTAAAGTTAAAATATGACGCCCAAGTATTAGTCCCCATAATGCAATACCTCCGTTTCTACTTTCATTTTTTGCAAGAATGGAACGGTTTGATCTAAACTTATTTTTGGACCAGTTAATTGAATATATAATGTTCCAATTGGGCCACCTTGAGTTTGATGAATGGAACCCTCAACGATATTAAAATCAACTTCTGGAATTTGTCTTAACATTTCAGAGATAATTGGCATTTGCGTCTGCGTACTGTGAAAGGTTAATTGAACAATCAACCCTTGTGGATAAGCTTCAATTAATTCATTTACAGCAAGTTCAGTATCATGTAGAGCTGGTGTGACCTCCTGATTAACGAATCGTTTTGTGACGTCTTGTTTCGGACGCTTAAAGACGTCTAAGACAAGTCCACTCTCCACTAATTTTCCAGATTCCATTACAGCAACGTGATCACATATCTTACGAACCACATGCATTTCATGAGTGATTAATACAATTGTTAATTTCAATTTATGATTAATTTGAAGTAATAAATCTAATATTTCATCTGTTGTTTGTGGATCTAGCGCACTTGTTGCTTCATCACAAATCAAAATTTCAGGATCATTCGCTAAAGCCCTAGCAATCCCAACTCGTTGCTTTTGTCCACCAGATAACTCAGAAGGATATGCATTTTCTTTACCTTTTAACCCAACTAATGTTGTTAATTCTTCAGCTTTGGACAACCGCTCAGTTTTACTTATTCCAGCAAGTTCAAGTGGAAACATGATGTTTTCCACAACCGTTCGTGACCAGAGTAAATTAAAATGTTGAAAAATCATGCCAATTTTTTGACGTTGCTTTCTCAATGTTCTACCCGATAAAGATGCGATTTTAGCGCCATTAACGTCAACTTCACCCGAAGTTGGTGTCTCTAATCCATTCAGCATTCTAATTAATGTACTTTTACCAGCACCTGAATATCCTACAATACCTAAGATGCTACCATCTTCCACCGAAAGATTCACATCAGAAACAGCGCTAACCTTACCACTTTTCGTGATAAACTCTTTTGATACATTTTTAAACTCAATCATGTTAATACCTCCTAATTTTTCTGCAAAAAAATAACCTCCCATCCCCCGTTTAATAAACGGAAGGACGAGAAGTTATAAACTTCACGTGTTACCACCTTGTTTTATTGTTACCTCACGATAACAATCTCATCAGGTACGGGTTTTAATATAACCGATACCTTTCCGCTGTATTGGGCGTACCCAAGGTAGATTAACATTGCTCATCTACCAAACGTTCCAAGACCATATTCAATTCCGTAATTTTGATCCCTTTTCAGCTACCAGGATTCTCTTAACTAATTACTAAAATTTACTCATCTTTTCAAAACGTCTTATCTGTATTTCTTATTGTAGTTGATTATAGCTAGATTAAAATTTAATGTCAACAGTTTTATTTATTTAACCATGTCTCTGTAAAAACATCTTCACTGAATCCGGTCGTTAATTTTGTTCCATCAGTTAATACCGGACGTTTCATTAACATCCCATCTGATGCTAAAATTTGACTTGATTGCTGAATTGTCATCGTTGGTCGTTTATCTTTTAGATTTAATTCACGATACTTATTTCCTTGTGTATTAAAAAAAGATATTGCTGGAAGACCAGACTCATTCAACCATTTTTCGATTAGACTCGCCTTTGGTGTTTCTTGGATAAGATCTATTATATGGTATTCAACCTCATTTTCGTCTAACCATTGTTTTGCTTTTCTACAAGTTGAACATTTAGGATACCAATAAAAATCAATCATCATCAAAACCTCCTAGTTTTAAAAAACAGTGATTCCATAATAGAATCACTGCCTTATCTTTTTATCAAAATCTTCGTCTTCGCTACTGAACATGTAACTCTTATGATGGTATCGCATTGACATAATTAAGCCAATTCCAATCATATTTCCTACTAAAGCAGACCCACCTTGACTGACAAATGGTAATGGAATACCTGTTAAAGGTAGTAACCCAATACTCATCCCAATGTTTTCAAAAACATGGAATAAAATCATCATAATGACCCCAGTAGATAAGTAAGCATAAAATTCATTCTTCGTATCAAAGGTTGCACGAACCATTCGATAAATGAGTAAGAAATAAATAAAGATTAAAATACAACCACCAATAAACCCAAAGTTTTCGCCGATAACAGAAAAAATCATATCAGATTCACGGACGGGAACATAAACATTTGACACGTTAAATCCCTTACCAGTCATTTGTCCTGATCCAATGGCTTTCATACTTTGCCATAATTGATATCCTGTTCCGGATGTATCTTTTGATGGATCTAACCAGTTATCAATTCGGTCAAATTGGTAGGCAGAAAAGCCAACTTTTTCTAGAATTGATCGACCAGTTGTTGAAATAACCATATATAATGCCGTTCCACCTACAACAGCCACCGTTCCAAATGCCGGTCCAATAATCTTCCAAGTGATACCTGAAACTAAAATGACACCACCTAAAATAGCAAAGAAAACGAGCATTGTTCCAAAATCATTTTGCAGTTTTAATAAAATAACTACTGGTAACGTCCATGCTATCATTTTGGCTAATAAAATAATATCTGTCCCAATTTTATGAGTTGGATAATCATTGTTATGTATCGTAACCACACGCGCCAACATTAATATAAATGCTGGCTTCATAACTTCTGATGGTTGGAACGTTAACGAACCAACTAATGGTATCCAACTTTTAGCACCTGTGTTTATATATAAAGGTCGACTATATACGACTAAAACAATCATCAATAAAAACAGGCCAATAAAATACCCTATCGGTGCGACTCGCCATAATTGTTCTGAGTCAAATTGCATAATAACGACAATTGCAATGACACCAATAGCGTACCACATTAACTGTGAAACCATTTGGCTAACAATTGAGGTCGCACTAGTATCATGGGATGCTGATACGTAAATTGAGGCAAGCCCAATAATTGCCAAGACTAAAACGGCAAAAATAATACCATAATCAATTCTTGACTCACTATCGACCTCATCTTTTCTACTACTCATAGAATTCCCCTCCACACTATGTCACTTATTTCGTTAAATTTTTGAATAGGCTAAAATTTAATAATTGACTAATTAACCGCGATGTAAGTGAAAATCGCGCAATAAAGTATCAATACCTTCATCACGAGTTTTAGCTTTGAATATCTCACCGTTACTTAATGTTGCAACAAATTTTGTATCTTGTTGAATGACTGTACCAATTTCAATACCGCCAACGGTTAATGAAACTGCATCCTCACCATTAATTTTAATATCATTTTCTGCTACTTCAATCTCTTTTTCTTTTTTAGACATGCTTTTCTTCTCCTTTAGGGTTCTTATTTCTTCGTACGGTAAAGTAATCAGGTACGGGATCGTATCCGCCTCTGACAAAAGGATGGCATCGTAAAATCCTACCGATACCCATAATAATACCTTTTGCACCGTGTTTTTGAATTGCCTTAATCATATAGTTTGAACATGTTGGATAGTACCGGCAACTAGGTGGAAACATCGGTGAAATAAATTTTTGATAAAACTTGATTGGTGCAAGCATTAAGTTTTGCATAAATAAATGACACCTCCTATATGAAAAGGTCCATCAACAGATTGCCCCGTTAATAGACCTCCCTTAATAACCAGTATCACAGTTGTTATCTACCTTGTTTTTCAATATGATCTAACAAGAATCCAGTTCCTTTTGCGACATCATCCAATGGTGTTTCTGACACCATAACAGGAATATCTAAGTTCGATGACATTAATAAATCAACACCATCTAATAATGCACCGCCACCTGTTAAAATAATCCCAGTATCAATAATATCTGATGCTAATTCTGGTGGTGTTTGTTCAAGAACTTCTTTAGTTGCTGCAACGATTGCTTGCATTGTATCATGAGTTGCTTCTTCAATCTCAGCAGAGCTAAGCACAACTGTCTTTGGTAAACCAGTAACAACATCTCGTCCACGAATTTCCATTTCTAATGCACGATTGTCTGGGTAAACTGTCCCAATTTCAATTTTAGCTTTTTCAGCTGTACGTTCACCGATTTGAAGGTTATGTTTTTGCTTAACAAAATTGATAACATCACTATTCAATTGATCACCAGCAACACGTAATGAACGGCTTGCTACAATATCGCCTAATGAAATAACGGCAACATCACTTGTACCACCACCAATATCAATCACTAAACTACCACGGGGTTGATAAATATCCAACCCAGCACCAATAGCTGCAACTTTAGGTTCTTCAGCAAGATAAACCTTGCCACCACCAGCTTTTTCAGCAGCTTGAATAATTGCTTTTTGTTCAATTGATGTGATATTTGTTGGGCAACAAATCAAAATACTTGGTTTTGATAAAAAGCCGCTCACATTTAATTTTTTAATAAAGTAAGTTAACATTTGTTCTGTAATATCAAAATCAGCAATGACACCATTTTTCATAGGTCTGATAGCTCTAATACTACCAGGTGTTCTACCAACCATTTTATATGCTTCTGATCCAACTGCTAATACACGACCTGATTTTGTGTCAATTGCAACAACAGATGGTTCATTTAAGACGATTCCTTTATTTTGTACGTTAATTAATACATTTGCGGTTCCTAAATCAATACCAATATCTTTAGCCATTATGCTTCTCCTCTCGGCACTTAAAACTTACACTAATGTAAGCATTATACCATATACCTATACAATAAAAAAATGTCCAAAATGGACATTTCTTCTATTTTACTTCATTTTCTGTCTTAATAATTATATCTTGTGTATCATCATTGATACGTTTAATTTCAGCACCCAAAGCTTCTAACTTTTGATGGAAATGATAGTAGCCTCGATCAAGATATTCAAGATGTGTAACTTGTGTATAACCACGAGCTACTAATCCTGCTAGCACAAGTGCTGCAGCAGCTCTTAAGTCTGTAGCAGCAACTTCTGCACCATTGAAGTCAGTTGGACCATACATGACAACTGAGTTGCCTTCAATCTTAAATTTTGCATTCATACGTCGTAATTCTTCAAGATGCATAAAACGATTTTCGAATACCGTCTCTGTTAAAATACTTGTACCATCTGCCATTAATTGAAGGACAGTCATTTGAGGCTGCATATCAGTTGGGTACCCTGGATGAGGCAATGTTTTAACTGTAGTTGGTTTAATTTTTTCTGTTCCAATTACTCGGATACCATTGTCTTCTTGGATAACGTCAATGCCCATTTCTTCTAATTTAGAAATTAATGGTTTATTGTGTTCCGCAATAGCCTCTTCGATTAAAACATTACCTTGAGTCATTGCTGCAGCAACCATGAATGTCCCTGCTTCAATCCGATCTTGGACAACTGCATGATCAGCGCCATGTAATGCCTTAACACCATGAATGCGAATTGTTTCGGTACCAGCACCTTGTACTTTAGCACCCATTTTATTTAAAATATTAGCTAAATCAACAATTTCTGGTTCTCTTGCAACATTTTCAATCACAGTTGTACCAGTAGCTAATGTTGCAGCCATCATAATATTCTGAGTTGCACCTACACTTGGAAAATCAAGATAAATGTTGGCACCCTTTAATTCATCTACAGTTGCTTCTATATAACCATCGAATTGTTCAATATGCGCACCCATTGCTTCAAAACCTTTTAAATGCAAATCAATTGGGCGAGAACCTATTGCACACCCACCAGGCATTGCAATCTTCGCATGTTTAAGTCGTGCCAAAAGTGGTCCCATTACAACAATAGAAGCACGCATTTTTGAAACATATTCAAATGGTGCTTCTGGTGATAATTCTTTAGTCGCACTCATTTTAACTTCATTAGTTTCTTCATTAAAGTCAACGTCTAAATTTAAAAAACGTAGTACGTTATTCATTGTAAAGACATCTGACAAAACTGGTACATTTGACAGTGTATTTTCACCACTACTTGCTAAAATTCCGGCTGCTAGAATTGGCAATACTGCATTCTTTGCGCCTTCTATATGCACTGTTCCATTGAGTGAGTTTCCACCCTTGACGATTATTTTTTCCACAAGTTATTCCCCCGTTATTATTTAACTAAAAAAACTAAATTACGAACATTATCAATAAAATTTAAGAAAAAGGCACTGCTTGTATATCCTAATAAAATAGCCAATAAGACAATTAAAACTTTGATTCTTTGTTGGCTACTTTGTGGGAAAAACCTGTCTATTCGTAACCCTTGAATTGCCCAAAAAGCAATTCCAATAAACATTAGATGACTCATTAAAGTAACTAGCGATTGGATTCCCACAGTATTCATCAAAACACTCCTAAAATTTATTCGTCATAAGCATAGCATATTTTGTACCACTTGTCGCTAATATTTGTAACAAAAATGAAATATTTAATATGTATATACAAAAAAAGGTACTGAATAAATCCAGCACCCACTTTTGTATTAATGTTTAGAGATATTAATTCGATTGATTGCACGTCTAAGTGCAATTTCAGATCTTTTAAGTTCATCAACATTATGTGTTTGTTTTGCAGTAGAAATCATCTGCTCAGCTCTTTTTTTAGCAGCCTGTGCACGATTTTCATCAATATCTTCTTGGCATTCTGCTGCATTTGCAACAACCGTTGCGACATTTTTTGAAAATTCAATGAATCCACCACTTACGGCAATTTCATCTTCTTCATTATCATTTACCTTAACCCTGACAGCATCAATATCAAGAGAAGCAATAACTGGAATATGATTGGGTAAAATACCCATTTCCCCGCTGGGTGTTTTAACAATAATCATTTTAGCATTATTGTCATAAACACTACCATCAGGAGTGACGATACTAACGGTCAAAACTGAATCTTCAGCCATCTGTTATTACCCCCTATTTTGCCATTTTATTTGCTGCTTCAATAACATCTTCGATTGGGCCGACACCATTGAAAGCATCTTCAGGAAGTGAATCATATTTACCATCAAGAATATCTTTAAATCCTTGAACTGTTTCAGCAATTGGTACATATGATCCAGGTTTTCCTGTGAATTGTTCGGCAACATTAAAGTTTTGTGAAAGGAAGAATTGGATGCGACGCGCACGTGCTACAATTACTTTTTCATCATCAGATAATTCATCCATACCTAAAATAGAAATAATATCTTGTAATTCACGATAACGTTGTAACGTATGTTGAACTTCCGTAGCAACACGATAATGTTCTTCTCCAACAATTTCAGGTGTCAAAGCACTTGAAGTTGAAGCCAAAGGATCAACAGCTGGGTAAATACCTTGTTGCGTTAAGCTACGTTCCAAGTTAGTTGTTGCATCCAAATGGGCGAACGTCGTTGCAGGAGCAGGATCAGTATAATCATCAGCTGGAACATAAACTGCTTGAATTGATGTAACTGAACCTTTTTTAGTTGACGTGATACGTTCTTGCAATTGACCCATTTCAGTAGCTAATGTTGGTTGATAACCTACGGCTGAAGGAATACGGCCTAATAAGGCTGAAACTTCAGAACCAGCTTGTGTAAAGCGGAAAATATTATCAATAAACAATAGCACATCTTGTCCTTTTTCATCACGGAAATATTCCGCAATTGTAAGACCAGTCAATGCAACACGCATACGGGCACCAGGCGGCTCGTTCATCTGACCAAACACCATGGCTGTCTTCTCTAACACGCCGGATTCTTTCATTTCAAAGTAAAGGTCATTACCTTCACGAGTACGTTCACCAACACCGGTAAACACTGAAATACCATTATGTTCTTGAGCAATATTATGAATTAATTCTTGAATTAAAACAGTTTTACCAACACCGGCACCACCGAATAATCCAATTTTACCACCTTTAATATAAGGGGCTAACAAGTCAATAACTTTAATTCCTGTTTCAAGAACCTCAGTACTTGCACTTAATTCATCATATTTAGGAGCATCTTTATGGATGCTACTGCGCTCTGCATCTTTATTAAATTCAGGACCACCATCAATGGTATCTCCTAAAACGTTAAACACTCGACCAAGAGTATCTTCACCAACAGGGACAGAAATTGAAGCACCTGTGTCTTCAACAACTGTTCCACGTTGCAAGCCATCCGTAGAATCCATGGCGATTGTTCTCATAACTCCGTCACCTAATTCAAGCGTAACTTCGATAATTAGAGCAGTTCCATCTTCACGTGTAACTTTTAACGCATTATTGATATCTGGTAAGGTTTCGTTTAAAGAGAATTGTACATCGACGACGGGCCCGATAACTTGAACAACTTTACCGAGACTCATCTTCTGTATTTCCTCCTGTCATTTTACTCTAAAGCAGCTGTTGCACCAGTAATTTCTGTAATTTCTGTTGTAATAGCACTTTGACGTGCACGATTATACTTTAATTCTAATGATGCAATAATATCTTTAGCATTATCTGTCGCAGATTTCATTGCTGTAGAACTTGAAGCATGTTCAGCTGTTTTAGCATCTAAAATCGCACCATATACTAAGCTTTCAGCAAACTGAGGTAGAACAACTTCAAGAATTGCGTCTCCTGAAGGTTCCATATCATAATCTTCATTCCCCATCACATTAGACGTTTCAATACCTTCTGCATCTGTATCCATATTCACTTCTGAAATAGGAAGCATTTGTTCAGAATGAAAGTCCGATTGTAAACTATTAACGAAATGATTATAACAAACAAATAATTCATCATAAACTTCACTGTTATACATTGTTACTACTGATTTAACGATTTCACGAACCTCAATAAACGTTGGAATATCACTTACACCACGGTATTCGTAGGCAACCTCATATCCTCTATTTTTAAAGAAGTCAGCACCAGTACCACCAACAGCAATAATAACAGCATTATCTACAGTATGGCCATTTTGCTTCATCAAATCTAATGTTTGTTTAATTACGTTACTATTGTAACTACCAACTAAACCACGATCAGAAGTAATAATTAAATAACCACTTTTTTTAACAGGTCTCTTTTGTAACATATCAAAACCTGAAAATTTTGAACTATCATTCTCAGATGATTGCTTTGATTTTCCAGCTTTAGCATCTAAAAGGTGAGATTGGGCAAGATGGGTAATGACACTTCTAATTTTAGAAGCATATATCTGATAACTTTGAGTATGACGCTGAATTTGGCTTAACTTAGCAGTCGAAACAACTTGCATTGCGCCAGTTATTTGTCCCGTTTTCTTAGTTGAAACGATTCGACGCTTTACTTCCATTAATGAAGCACCCATTAATTCTCACCATCTTTCATTTACTTTTAGTTTACGCTTTTTCAGGAGTTACTTGGAAACCTTCTGAAAAGTCTTTGATTGCAGCATCAAATTTATCTTCGTCAGGTAAATTACCTGTTTCTTTGATGTGATTTAAAAGATCACTATGATTATTATCAAAGAAATCAAAAATTTCACCTTCAAAACGAAGAATATCATCAACAGGAACTGAATCCAAGAATCCATGTGTTAATGCATATAAAATTAAAACTTGTTTTTCAACAACTAATGGCTTGTGTAATGGTTGTTTAAGTACTTCAACCGTACGATGTCCACGATTTAATTTAGCTTGTGTTGCGGCATCTAAATCAGAACCAAATTGAGAAAATGATTCTAATTCTCGGAATGATGCAAGAGCCAAACGAAGGCTTCCGGCAACTTTCTTCATTGCTTTAATTTGAGCTGACCCACCAACACGAGAAACTGATGTACCAGCATCAATAGCTGGACGAGTACCTGAATAGAATAAATCACTATCCAAGAAAATTTGACCATCAGTAATCGAAATTACGTTAGTAGGAATATATGCAGAAACATCACCAGCCTGTGTTTCGATAAATGGAAGAGCAGTCATTGAACCACCACCCAATTCATCACTTAACTTAGCTGCACGTTCAAGTAAACGTGAATGTAAGTAGAAAACATCACCAGGATAAGCTTCACGACCCGGCGGACGTCTCAAAATTAATGACAGTTCACGGTAAGCCGTTGCTTGTTTTGATAAATCATCAAATACAATCAAGACATGTTTACCGTTATACATGAATTCTTCACCCATTGCTGAACCAGTATATGGAGCTAACCATAATAATGGTGCGGGAGAAGCAGGACCAGCACTAACGACAATTGTGTAGTCCATTGCGCCTAATCGACGTAACGTTTCCACTTGTGCGCTAACAGTTGATTCTTTTTGTCCAATAGCAACATAGATACAAATCATGTCTTGATCTTTTTGATTTAAAATCGTATCAATAGCAACTGATGTTTTACCAGTCTTACGATCACCAATAATCAATTCACGTTGTCCACGGCCAATTGGAACTAAAGCATCAATAGCTTTAAGTCCAGTTTGTAAAGGTTGATCAACTGACTTACGATCCATAACTCCTGGAGCCTTTTTTTCGACTGGACGAGTTTTGTTTGTCTTAAGATCACCTTTACCATCGATGGGTTGGCCTAAAGGATTAACAACACGTCCGATAAGTTCTTCACCAACAGGAACTTCCATGATTCTACCCGTACGTTTGACAACGTCGCCTTCACGGATACCTTCATAGCCACCTAAAATAACGATACCAACATCGTTTGTTTCTAGATTTTGAGCCATACCATAAGTACCGTCAGAAAATTCTAACAATTCTCCTGATAAAGCGTTATCCAAACCGTGTGCACGAGCAATACCATCACCAACATAAGTAACGGTACCTACTTCATCAACGATAAGTTCGTCTTTATATTGTTCCAATTGTTCTTTAATTAAAGCACTGATTTCTTCAGCTTTAATGCTCATACAAGGTTCACCTCTTAACTACTTTAATATGTTACTCCGCTAATAATCGTTTTACTTTGTTGATTTTTGATGAAATTGATCCATCAAAAATCTGATTATTGGCTTCAATAATAACGCCACCAATAATTTTTTCATCAATAATATTGTTAAATACTATCTTATTTGCACCGATTCTTTCTGCAAACTTACTTGATAATTTCGTTAATTGACTATCATCAAGCTCAATTGCAGTTGTAACGGTTGCATGTACAATTTTTTCTTTAACATCGCATAATCGTTCGAATTCTTCAATTATTCCAACCATATCACCCATTCGACCATAATCAAAGACCATTTGGATAACGTTTGCAATAATTGGAGATGCATCTTTGAGTAAGACCTTAACAAGGTCTTGCTTTTCTAACAAATTAAGACGTGCATCAACAAGCACTTCACTCAATTGTGGATTAGCAAGAAAAACTTGTCTAACTTCCTCTAATTCTTCAGAAAAGGCAACAATATTACCTTGTTCATCAGCAATTTCAAAGATGGCTTCACCGTAACGATTGGCAACGGTTGCCTTATCTAATTTCATTTTACTTTACCAACCCTTCAATATAAGAATTGATTAAGTTTTTTTGATCATTCTCATTTAATTCTTTTTGAATAATCTTAGAAGCAATTTCAATAGATAATTCAGCGACATCACTTTGAACGCTACTCAATACTTCTTGGCGTTCTTGTTCAATATCTTTAACAGCATTTTGTTTCAACGTCGTTGCTTCATCTTGAGCTCCAGAAACGATATCATCATGTTGCTTTTTACCGTTATCTTTTGCACGACTAACAATTTCAGATGCTTCTTGACGTGAATTATCTAATTGGTCTTGTCGTTCAGTTGCCAAAATATCGGCTTTTTTTCTTGAATCTTCAGCAGAATCTAAATCATTTGCAATTTTATCTGCACGGTCACTCATCATTTTTGTGACAGGACCCCATGCAAAGTGTTTGATGATTAACATCAAAATAACAAACGAAATAATATAGAATAAGAAATCACCAGTTTGAAAATTACCAACTGCACCGAAAACTAAATCTGAAAACATCTATTGACACCTCCTTTTTAAAATTAATATATTTCGTTGTATCAACGAAGAATCAAACTTAATTTCAAAAATTATTTAGCCATCAATAAGAATGAAATAACGATAGCAATAATAGGAACGGCTTCAATCAAACCAACACCAATAAACATTGTTGAACGTAATTGACCAGATAATTCTGGTTGGCGAGCCATACCTTCGATTGTTTTAGAAATAACTAAACCATTACCAATACCTGTTGCGACAGCGGCTAAACCAGCTGCAATACCTGCTGCTAATAATCCCATAATAATTGTTTCCTCCTTAGATATCTTGTTTTATTCTTTTTGTACTTTTCCACCGATATAAACCATTGACAATGTTACGAATACGTAAGCTTGGATACTTCCGATAAACAGAGAGAATCCTTGCCAGATCATTTCAACTGGTAAAGCCACGATAGTCATTAATGGGCCCATAGAAACTGCACCACCAATTAACGTTAATAATACTTCCCCAGCGTAAATGTTTCCGTACAAACGAAGAGCTAATGTTAGCAAATTTGTAAATTCTTCAATCAAGTTAATAGGTAAAAGAAATGCAACTGGACTCAAATAGGAATTTTTAATATATCCCTTAAATCCGAATTGAATAACACCCATAAAATGTGATAATAGCAGAATCAAAAATGCAAACGTTAGTGTCGTTAGCGGACTCGACGTTGGACTTTTAATCAACGTCTTGTCGCCAAAACCTATTTGTAAAAATAAACCCATTTGGTTAGATACAAAGATAAATAAGAATAACGTAAATGCTAATAAATTAAACTTCTTACCTTCTTTTCCTGGCATTGCGCTTTTAACAATCCCATTGGTGAAATCAATGAGCCATTCCAAAACATTTTGTCTACCAGTCGGTTTCATGGTCAGTCTTCTCGATAATACAATAGCTATCATCGCGACAATCACACATGCAAGTAAACCGGAAACGACATTCGTAATATTGAAAGGTAGGCCATAAAAATTCACAACGAAAGCATCTCCATCCACAGAATTTCACCTCTTTCCAAACTTTTATTTGACCGTATAAAACGGTATAAATTAAAGAGAATAACTTTATAAATATTCTCCAATTACAAAAGAAATCATACCACCAATTGAAATAAAATACAAAAGAAATTCTGACTTATTTTGAGTTTTTTTTCACATTAAAAAAAATGACACCTAGACGGCTTACGCATAAGCATTCTAAGGGCCATTCATTTAATTTATTTCGTACCAAACAATCGATCACCTGCATCGCCCAAACCTGGGACAATGTAGCCATCTTCATTCAAGTGATCATCAAGTGCTGCTGTATAAATATCAATATCAGGATGTTTTTCACGTAAAGCTGCAACACCTTCTGGAGCCGCAACAAGACAAACAAACTTAATTGTCTTTGCGCCGCGCTTCTTCAATGCATCAACTGCCATAATAGCAGAACCACCAGTAGCAAGCATTGGGTCTACTACAAGAAGATCACGACTAGCAATATCTTCAGGCATTTTTACAAAATATTCTGTTGGTTGGAATGTTGTTTCATCACGGTACATACCAATATGTCCAACTTTAGCTGCTGGTAATAATTCCAAAATACCATCAACCATCCCTAAACCAGCTCTTAAAATAGGAATAATAGCAATTTTCTTACCAGCCAATGTTTTTTGTGTTGTTTTACCCATAGGTGTTTCAACGATAACATCTTCTAAAGCAAAATCGCGAGAAACATCATATACCATTAGTTCAGCAATTTCATTAACAACTTCTCTAAATTCTTTTGTACCACAGTTCTTATCACGTATAATCGTTAATTTGTGTTGAATTAACGGATGGTCCATCACTTGAAATTTGCCCATTACGAAACACTCCCTTAAATTTAGTCTATTCTATTTTAGCGAATTATTACCTAAAATACTAGTCTTAAACGTATTTAATTTGTGAAATAGGATGCTTTTTAGATAATGCTAAAACTTGCGAACCAATTTCGGCTAATTTATCGTCATCATCGTGAAATTGAATTGCGTATAGAATTAGAATTGCAATCACTTTTACGTCTTCGCTGTCAAACCCACGAGTAGAAATTGCTGGCGTTCCAATTCGAATTCCAGACGTTTTAAATGGGCTCAATGATTCATTTGGAATTGTATTTTTATTCACAGTAATATGAACACGATCTAATAAGTTTTGAACTTCTTTTCCATTTAACCCAGAAGGTGTTACATCTAAGTTCATTAAGTGATTATCAGTTCCACCAGAAATAACTCTCACTAAATCTGACTGTGCAAATACGCCAGCCATTGCTTGTGAATTCTGAACAACTTGATACATATACGCCGTAAATGCTGGTTGCGCTGCCTCATAGAATGCTGCCGCTTTCCCAGCAATTACGTGTTCAAGTGGGCCACCCTGTGTACCAGGGAAAACTGCCGAGTTTAGTTTTTTAGCATATTTTTCTTTAGCAAGAATCATTCCACCACGAGGGCCACGTAACGTTTTATGCGTTGTTGTCGTAACAACATCAGCTACATCTACGGGATTTGGATGCAGTCCAGTAGCTACAAGACCAGCAATATGAGCCATATCTACCATTAAATAGGCGCCAACTTCATCAGCGATTGCTCTAAATTTTGTAAAGTCGATCATTCGACTATAAGCTGAGGCTCCAGCAATAATCATTTTAGGTTTTTCTTTAAGTGCTATCTCTCGAATAGCATCATAATTTAAACGTTCTGTTTTAGAATCAACACCATAACTAACAAAATTGTACAATTCACCTGAGAAATTTACTGGTGAACCATGCGTTAAATGTCCACCATCGTTTAATTTCATTCCTAAAATCTTATCTTGAGGTTCTAAAAATGCCTGGTAAACGGCCATATTAGCTTGTGAACCAGAATGTGGTTGTACATTGGCATATTCAGCATGGAATAGTGCCTTAGCACGATCAATAGCTAATTGTTCAACTACATCAATATACTCACAACCACCGTAGTAACGCTTATTAGGATACCCTTCAGCATACTTATTGGTTAACACGCTACCTTGTGCAGCACGTACAGCATCAGAAACGATATTTTCAGACGCAATTAATTCAATATTGTCCTCTTGGCGTTTTTCTTCATGAGCGATTGCATCCCACAATTCTTTATCCTGTTGTTTATATTTCACTTTTTCAGCATCCATAAGTTCAACAATATTTTGGCTACTTGCTGCTTTTTCAAGACGGTTCATGTAAGCAACACCCAATCCCTTTTTATCAAACCCTTCAACTAAAATCATTTGAACATTAGGGTTGTCATCGAAGTAGCGTAAACCGTCAAAAAGTGATTGGCTTGCTGATTCAATTGTTTTTCCTAAAGAAGAATAGCCACTATTCTTAGGTATCTGATCCGTATCAATTTGACCTTCTTTTGCCATTAATCCGATTGCAATATCTTGTTTAGCGACCCAGTCTAAAATATCTGACCAATTTTGTGTTGAATCAACAATCACAACTTGTGCTCTTGGTGCATAATGTCGATACTTCATCCCAGGTGCTTTTGGCGTTTCTCCTTCGGCAACTTCATGTGTATCATCACTAACGTGTCCAATTACATCCTCAATTTGTGACTGAGTAACTGCTCCAGGTCTCAAAATTGTTGGTTCATCTGTACTCATGTCTAAGACAGTTGACTCCACCCCTACTTTTGTTTGCCCATCATCAATGATACCAGCAATTTTACCATTCAAATCATGAGCAACATGTTCTGCCATTGTTGGACTAGGTTTACCTGAAGTATTAGCTGAAGGGCCAACAATTGGAACGCCCGACTTAATAATAAAATCTAATGTAACTTTGTTATCTGGCATTCTAAAGGCTGCAGTTTCTAAACCGCCTGTAACAGTCTTTGAAAGAGCTCCTGCTTTTAATTTAAGGATAAGCGTCAATGAACCCGGCCAAAATGTTTTAATTAACTTTTCCACATTGGCAGTAAGTGGTTGTGCATATTCCCGAACTGTCTCTACATCGGCAACGTGTACGATTAGTGGATTATCACTTGGTCGACCTTTTGCAGCATACACTTGTTTGACTGCCTCTTCATTTGTCGCATCGGCACCCAATCCGTACACTGTTTCAGTTGGGAATGCGATCAATTGTCCTTGCTTTAATAACTCTGCAGCAGTTTCTATTTCATTAGGTTGATAAATAATTGTTTCCATTAACTCAACACCCCTTTTATAATTTTGCGTGAATCATTCTTTGATTATCAAAACTATCTTTTTTTCCTTCTATTAAAACTGCATTTTCAAATGCGTTTGTTAACATCTTTATCACGGCGTTTTCTTGTTGATACCCTATTTCAAAGAAAATATCTCTTGGTTTTTGCGTGAAGCGAGCCACCTCTTCTATCATTCTTCGATACAAGATTAGACCATTTTCAGCTGCAAATAATGCGACTTGCGGTTCATGTTCAATCACACTTTTATCCATCACATCTCGCTCATTTTCGGCAATGTATGGTGGATTAGACACGATGACATCCACTTTCAATTCATGAATAGGTTCTGTTAAATCTCCAATCAAAAATGTTACATCAACTTGCTGTGCTTGTGCATTTTTTTTGGCAACCGTAATTGCTTCTTTAGAAATATCACTTGCAAAGATTTGCCAATTTGGTCGCTGTTGTTTTAAAGCAATCGCAATTGCTCCAGAACCGGTTCCAATATCAGCAATTACCAACTTCTCATTAGCAGGCAATGTCTCCAACATCCATTCTACCAATTCTTCCGTCTCAGGTCTCGGAATAAGGGTTGCTTCGGTCACTTTCAATTGCATACCAAAAAAGTAGGCATGACCAATAATGTATTGTGCCGGCATTCCATCACAAAATTGCTGAATATCTATCTGATATTGTTGCCACTCATTTTTTGGCATTTTTGTTTGATAATTCATTAATAAATCAGTCGTTGACCAGCTTAGTCGCTCTAATAATAACCACTGACCACTTTCAACTTCTAACTTATGTTCCTCTATACACAAAGAAGCCCATTTCAAGGCTTCATAGTAGGTTGGATTAGTCATTTTCTTGCAACTTTTCCATTTTTTGTGTTTGATCATATAAAATCAATGAATCGATTACTTCTTCAAGTTCACCATTCATAACACGATCTAATTTATTCAATGATAATCCAATTCGATGATCAGTCACACGATTTTGAGGGAAATTATAAGTTCTAATTCGTTCTGAACGGTCCCCTGATCCAACAGCTGATTTTCTATTTTCATTGTAAGCACTTTGTTCTTGTTGTGAATAGAAATCATAAACTCGAGCCTTCAAAATTTTCATAGCTTTTTCACGATTTTGTTGTTGTGAACGTTCATCTTGCATAGCTACAACAATGTTTGTTGGTAAATGGGTCATTCGGACAGCAGATGATGTCTTATTAACATGTTGTCCACCGGCACCAGAAGAACGATAAACATCCGTTCTAATATCTTTTGCATCAATTTCAATTTCAACATCTTCTGCTTCAGGCATAACACCTACTGTTGCAGTAGAAGTATGCACACGTCCAGCTGATTCTGTTGATGGAATTCGTTGAACTCGATGTGCACCACTTTCATATTTCAGCTTAGAAAAGACACTATCACCATTAATCAACAGGACAATTTCTTTAAAACCACCGACTTCAGTCACATTTTTATCCACAATTTCAACAGTCCAACCTTGCTTCTCAGCGTATTTAGAATACATTGAGAATAAATCTGCAGCAAATAAACTAGCTTCATCCCCACCGGCAGCGCCGTGAATTTCCATGATAATATTTTTATCATCATTAGGATCCTTAGGAATTAATAGTACCTTAATTTCTTCTTCTAAAGCTGCTTTTGCTTTCTTTGCGTCAGATAATTCTTCTTTAGCCATTTCAGCCATTTCAGAATCTAAATTTTCGCCTAGCATTTCTTCAGCATCTGCAAGTTCTTGAACAACAACTTTATATTGGCGATATTTCTCAACTGTTTCGCGGATACTTGCCATTTCTTTTGATAATTCCATAAACCGATTATTATTTGAAATAATCTCAGGATCAGACAATAATTCGCCTAATTCTTCATAGCGATCATCAACTGATTGTAATTGATCATACATTTCATCCATTTTATATTGTCTCCTCTTAATTCTTTATCTTTCTAGTCTATCTGATTATTGTAATTGTGTCATCAACGGATTGTTATAATGTTTACGACATACTGGATAATAATCTTCATTACCACCTATTAAAATTTGTTCGCCAGCATATACAGGTTTACCATCATGAATACGTAAATTCATGATGGCCTTTTTATGACAAAACCAGCAAATTGTTTTCATTTCTTCAATCTTGTCAGCATATAATAATAAATATTTTGATCCTTCAAACAATTCGTTTTTAAAATCATTCTTTAACCCAAAAGCCATAACTGGAATATTTAATTCATCCACAATTTTAGCTAATTGAATAATATGTGCTTGTTTTAGAAATTGTGATTCGTCTATTAAAACACAAGCAGCATTTGAATTAGTCTGTTGAACTAAATCAAAGACATTTGTTTCTTCAAAAATAGGTGTCGCCTCACGTTTCAATCCAATTCGACTTGAAACAAATCCAACACCATCCCTGTCATCCACACCACTTGTTAAAATAATAACTGATTTATTTTGTTCTTCATAATTATGCGCAACTTTTAAGATTTCAATTGTCTTACCACTATTCATTGCACCGTATTTAAAAAATAATTGCGCCATAATAAACCTCTTCTGTTTTTCAGATTTCCGTCTTTAAGTATATCCGATTTAAGCTTGGATTTCATTAAATAAAAATTTTTTCTTAATATTAGGCATTTTATATGTAGAATTTTGTAATTATGCTATTATAGACATAATATAAATTCAGTAAAGTAGGCTATGACGTGGATTCTATCCTATGTAGTCAATTTTCTGTAAACGGAGGATATTTTAATGACGATAAAAAGCTCAATAGCAACTGTCGCAGGGAAATCATCATATTGGTTTTTGCACACCTTTCTAAAAGGTGGTAGCTCTCTACCCGGCAAAATAACTGCCGCGTTAGATCCAGAAATTTTAAAAACATTAGGTGCTAATTATGACGTTATTGTCATCACTGGAACCAACGGTAAAACCTTAACAACCGCCTTAACAGTTAAGGTTTTAGGTGCTAAATATGACCATATCTTAACAAACTCTGCTGGATCAAATATGGAACAAGGTATTATCACAGCATTTCTAACGGATAAGCGCAAAAAAAATGAGCGTCCTCTTGCTGTTCTTGAGGTTGATGAAGCAAATGTCATTAAAGTAACCCAATACATCACGCCTAAAGCATTTGTTCTAACAAATATTTTCCGTGATCAAATGGACCGCTACGGTGAAATTTATACAACTTACAAAAAAATTATTGATGGGATTAAATTAGCACCCAATGCAACAATTATTGCAAATGGTGATGCACCCATTTTCCATTCAATTGAATTACCAAATCCTTTTGTTTTCTACGGTTTTAATCATGAAGAGGAAACAGAAAGTTTAGCACCTACGAATACTGATGGGATTCTTTGTCCAGTTTGTCAACATATCTTACATTATAAAACCCGTACGTATGCTAATCTCGGGAAATATTATTGTCCAAACTGTCATTTTAGTCGTCCAAAATTAGACTACCAATTAACATCACTTTTAGAACAAACACCCACATCATCTCACTTTATAGTTGATGGACAACCCATGGAAATTCATGTCGGCGGTTTATATAACATCTACAACGCCCTTGCTGCTTATGCAGTTGGTCGTGTCTTCAATGTTGGTCCTGCAACAATTAGTAATACATTAAGTGAAGACGATGAGCAAGTCTTTGGTCGACAAGAAGTCATCCATGTTGAAGACAAAGACATTACCTTAGTTTTAGTTAAAAATCCAGTTGGCCTCGATCAGGTACTAGATATGATTGCAACAGATACAGAACCATTCTCGTTGGCCTTCTTATTAAATGCAAATTACGCAGATGGTATTGATACCAGTTGGATTTGGGATGGGAATTTCGAACAATTAACACAAATGAACATTCCTCAATTCATGACGGGTGGTGAACGTTATAAAGATGTTTCATTCCGTTTTAAGGTCGCTGGTGTCAAAGATGAACAATTAATTAAAGAACCTGACATTGCTAAAGTTATCGAACAACTTAAAACCTTCCCCACAAAACATATTTACGTTTTAGCCACTTATACAGCTGTTTTACAGTTACGTAAATCACTCGCTAATGATGGTTATATCAAGGAGGGCATGTAATAATGGCAAAATATCATTTAAACGTCGCCCATTTATATGGTGACTTATTAAATACTTATGGTGATGTTGGTAACCTATTGGTGTTAGAATATTATGCCAAGCAAATGGATACTGACTTACAAACTGAAGTCATCAGTTTAGATCAACCTTTTGACAAAGATCATTTTGACTTAACTTTCTTTGGTGGTGGACAAGATTTCGAACAAAAAATTGTCTCAAAAGATATTCAAGACAAAAAAGAGGCCTTAACCGACTATATTGAAGATAACGGTCCCCTCCTCGCAATTTGTGGCGGTTACCAATTACTTGGTCAATATTATGTCGGTGCTGATGGTGAAAAAATTCCTGGCATTGGTGCAATGAGTCATTATACAGAGACACAAGATGACAATCGTTTTATCGGAGATATTACGATTCAAAATGAAGATACCGGTGAAACTTACCATGGTTTTGAAAATCATAACGGGATGACCTTCCTCGGTAAAGATGAACGACCACTTGGTAAAGTGTTAAAAGGTAAAGGTAATAATGGTAGTGATGCTTCAGAAGGTGTCATTTACAAAAACGTTTTTGGTTCATATTTCCATGGCCCAATCTTAACAAGAAATGGTGAATTAGCTAAACGTCTACTACTGCTTGCGTTGCATCGTAAATATCCAGATGTTGATTTTAGTCAACAAGAAGCACTCGTTATCGAACCAACATTTTAGTAAAAAAATAAAGATTCAAACAATAGTATATTATTGTTTGAATCTTTATTTTTTTATGCTTTTTCTCCAGGTTCTGATGCAATAATTTGCATATCACCTGTAATTGTCCATTCTTTAACTTCGTTTGGTAAAATAAAATGCATACCCATTTTTAAATCATATATTTTATCATCGACTTTAATCTGACCTTCACCTTTTAAAACTGAAACAAGAGTATAAGGTGCGACTGTTCTTTTAAAATTTGCTGATCCGTTTGAAATCAACCATTCATAAACACTAAAGAATGGTGTTTTAACAAAGGTTGTTACTTTGGCATCCCCGACCATTTTTGTTTGAATATCGAGTTCAGGAACTTTATTAGGCACATTAGTAACATCAATCGATTGTTGAATATGCAAGTCACGCTTCTTACCCGTTGTTGCATCCACACGGTCAAAATCGTAAACACGATATGTTGTATCACTACTTTGTTGCGTTTCAAGGACCATCACACCAGAACCAATGGCATGAATTGTACCACTAGGAACATAAAAGAAATCTCCCGCTTTAACAGGTACATGCGTAAATAAATCATCCCATCTTTCGTCATGAATCATTTCCGCTAATTCTTCACGTGTTTTAGCATGGTGCCCATAAATAAGTTCTGCCCCAGGTTCGGCTGAAATAACATACCAACATTCTGTTTTACCAAGTTCATGCTCATGTTGCATTGCATAAGTATCATCCGGATGTACTTGAACTGATAAATCTTGATTAGCATCTAAAATTTTAGTTAGAAGTGGAAAAACATCCCCTTTAGCATTACCAAAAACTTCACGATTTGAATCCCAGACTTCATTCAATGTTTTGCCAGCAAATGGACCATTCAAAACAGTACTTGGGCCATGTGAGTGTGCGGAAATAGCCCAAAGTTCACCAGTATGATTACTTGGAATATCATATCCAAAGACCGTTTTAAGATGATCACCACCCCAAATTTTTTCTTGTAATACAGGTTTTAAGAATAAAGGTTCTGTCATTAGTTGCTCTCTCCTTCGTTAAACATATTATTGGTTTATTTTATCATAAGCGGTTACATTTTTGAATGTTAATCGGTTACAATCCAGCTTTTTCCGTTAAAAAGCTTTCTATAATTTCATCTCGTTTTACCAAATAGAGACTATTATCACTCGTCGGATGTACCCTATTCGTTAAGACAACCAACCCGTCTTGCATGGATTGATCCATTATTATAAATGTTCCTGTATAACCAGTATGATAGACAGATAAGCAATCGCCATCTCCACGAAGATCCCAGCCAAGTGAACGACCCAAGCTTCTTGTAGGTGTTTGATCTGAGAATAACATTTGCGTCGTCTCCGGCCGTAATACTGGACGTTCAGGACCATCTGACATAAACCACTGCATAAATCGTAATAAGTCGGATACAGTGGAAAATAACCCTGCCGATCCACAATGTTCTTTTAAAATCCGTGCTTTGGGGTCATGAACAATACCCTTTAAAAGACCTAAGTCAGGAATAATCTCAGTTGGAACACTTCTTGAGATATTTGGACTAAAAGTACTATCAGTTAATCCTAAGGGATTTAAGACTTCTTGCTGCAATGCTTGCTGAACAGGAATTTTTAAAATACTTTCAATAATATATCCTAAAAAAATTAGTCCGATATCACTATAAATAACTTTTTTTCCAAGATTTTCACCATTACTTAGTCCGAATAGTGCTTGTTTTAAATCTGGTTCCGATAATTGATTTCGATTTTTAATATACCCTTGAAAATCTGCCGTATGCGTCAACATATGCCGTAAAGTCACCCGTTCGTCCTGATAATTTGGTAGGTATTTTTTTACGGAATCATCAACATTCAAACGACCCTCTTCTTGTAATTTTAAAATAAGAGTTGTTGTTCCTATCACTTTAGTTAGTGATGCAACGTCGTAAAGTGCATTGTCAGCTAATTGTTCAGTTTCAGGGACTAATTGCGAATATCCCAAATAGTTTTGATTGCTAATTGTATTATGATGGATAACCCCATATGAAGCACCAGGAACAATACCATCATTAACTAACTGTCGAATTTTATTTATCGTTTTAGGATATAGCAATCGTAATCACCCCTTTTGATTAATCTTCACAATTGTAAATTTACCTTTTTTAAAATCAACGTTACTAACACTAGCATTCTTCAAGAGCATCGTTGGAAGTTGATTTTTTTCTAAGCTGTCGATAAAACTTGATAACACAAGACCATGAGACACAATTAAAATATTTCCTCCCTGCGTCTGGTACTGATTCCCAATATCCGTTAATGTATCAATTATTCGACTAGTCATCTTATCATATGTTTCAGCTTGGCTAGTTCCTTCAAGCTCTGCGAACATATTTACTAAGTTTCTAAAGCGATTATGCCCTAAAACGGCCTGACTCACTTTAAAAAAACCAAATTTTTTAACAAGCATTGGAATTAAATCTTTATTTTTCATCTCTTCTAGTCGACCAAAATCGACTTCTCGAAGTCCTCTTAATGGTTGAAATTCAAACGAAGAGTCATGCTTTTCAAGAATAAAGTCCGCAGTATCTTGCGTTCGTTTTAAGTCACTTGTGTACACGGCTTCAAAATAGACATCTTTTAATTGTGTTCCCAAATTTCTAGCTGCCTCTCGCCCCTTGTGTGTCAGACGAGAATTAGTCACGCCTTGTAGCCTCTTTAATCTGTTCAATCGTGTTTGACCATGTCTTACTAAATAAAAATGAACTGTCTTCATCGCCTGCACCTCCATAAAATGGTTTATATTTGTACCTTCAAGTATACGCTACCATTAAGATTTTACCTAAGTAAAAACCTAAAATATATTTTTAAATTTAGTCTGTCTACGACTATAATAAAATAAATCAAAACATTTTCGTTTAAATTGGTATAATGAAGTAAATCATTTAGATGGGGAGTGTCACTTATGGCTAGTAATTCAGATTCTATATTCTTCGTCTTATCTTATGTCAGACGACATCCAGAAGACGTTTTCTTTTCACGCTTGACCTATACTAATTCAATAACCCTCGTCATACCAGGAAGCGTCAAAGTAGCTGATGCTGATATTTATTTTTTACCAGATAAACTAACTGTTAATCGTCTCACTGATGATTTCGTTTCAAAACACGGTGATTTATTAGATTACTTTAACGATAAATTAGATCATTCCATCCCTGACTATATGGACGTCTGGGTAACAACCGTGTATCTGACACATCATGATAAATATTTAATTGAACTTTCATTTGAACAAAATGTCTAAACAAAAAAGTGATTAAGCAGGTTCTGAAGTGAACCCCAAAAGTTGGAGTAAATATTAAGCGATCATCTGGTCGGTATGTTTTCGATATTCAATCGGAGACA